>PMJA01000192.1:0-505 GCA_003158415.1 Methylobacter sp. | reverse complement strand
CGAACTGATTTTAAATCTGGAAGAGCGCCTAGGCTACGTGCATAAAGGCATAGAGAAAATCGCCGAAGGCCGGACGCCAACGCAGCTCGCCCGTTTAGCCGGACGGGTTTCAGGCGATACCACTGTGGGNNATGGAGCTGGCGGCAGGCATAACAATCCCGCCTCGCGCAGCTTTGATACGCGGCATACTGGCCGAGCGCGAACGGGTAGCCAATCATTTAGGCGATATGGGCGCAATTTGTAACGATGTCGCCTTTGTTTTTGCGCAAATGCAGTTTACCCGCTTGCGCGAACTGTGGTTACGCACACATACCACTGTGTTCGGCCATCGTTTGTTGATGGATCTGATAGTCCCCGGCGGCGTAGCCTGTGATTTATCTAATGCCTCCTGCGCCTTGATTAAACAGGAAATCGCACTGTTCAGAAGAGACCTGTCGGAAGTCGTGCCGGTGGTCGACCTCAACTCATCCCTGGAAGACCGGCTTTATACAGCGGGCTATTTGTC
>PMJA01000128.1 GCA_003158415.1 Methylobacter sp. | reverse complement strand
AAGGTCAAAAATAAATCGTTCACGCTGACAGAAACCATTCGTAACCAGGGCCGCTTTAGAAGACCCAACAGTGACATCGAACTTATTGAGCACTCAATAAAGCGGGAATGCAAAGCGCCCATCAACGCACGTTTGGCATCGAATGGCGCGTTATGCGTCGATACCAATCGCACAGGACGCTCGCCTGCTGACCGATACATCGTCGAAGGGAGCTATTCTCCACAGATCAACTGGAACTCAGTCAACAAAGAAATGCCCCGAGCAGCCTTTCTCTCGCTCATGGAACGGGTTATGGATCACATCGACAACCTTGCCGAGCCGCTATTTTTCTCTGATGATCTCTATATCGGGAAAGATAGCCAATACCGTCAGCCGATCCGTCTTGCGACGAAATACGCATGGCATCAACTTTTTGGACGCAGCTTTTTTATCAAAGGAGAGCAGCACGACGGGAGTAAAAAGCCCTGGACATTACTGAGCGTTCCATCATTTATTACCGATCCTGAGCGGGATTCCACACATAGCGACGGTGTCATCGCCATTGACCTGGATGAGCAAGTTATTTTGATCGCAAACCGCACCTATGGCGGCTGTGAATGGAAAGCGTTCTTTACGGCAATGAACACGCTGCTCCCCCTTGAAGGCATACTCACCATGCACTGCGGTGCGAACATAACAAAGAAGGATGGTAAGGTCACCCTCTTCCTGGGTCTTTCGGGTACAGGGAAAACAGCGCTCTCCGCCGATCCCGATTGCCTGCTCATTGGCGACGACGGCCACGCATGGGGGCCTGATGGGGTATTTAATCTTGCGGGAGGTTGCTATGCAAAACTCCACGACATTACCAGGGAACGGGAGCAGTTAATCTGGGATGCACTGCGCTTCGGAACGATTATGGAAAATGTGGTACTGGACAGCAACCGCGTTGCCGATTTTGAAACAGGCCCGGAGAATATTCGGGGGCTTTACCCCATGGAATTTATTGACGATGTCTATCCCGGCGAACACGCCGGACACCCGGACGCAATTATCTTCCTTACCTGCGATATGTTCGGAGTGCTGCCCCCGGTTGCAAAACTGTCACCCGAACAGGCGGCCTACTATTTTGCCGCAGGATACACCACTAAGATCGGCAGTACCGAAGCGAATAGCCTGCATGACTTCGAGCCCACATTCAGTGCGTATTTCGGGGAAGTATTCTTCCCGCTGCTGAGTCAATATTATCTTAAACTGTTCCAAGACAAATTGCGTCAACACAACGTACCGGTATACCTCGTCAATACAGGGTGGACCGGAGGCCCCATGGGTTCACCTGCAGGAAGACGGTTCTCCATCGCCACCTCAAGAAATATTGTGCATGCGATACAGCACAACAAAATCCATGATGAAGATCTGACGCTGCTCCCCGAACACAACCTGCTGGTTCCCGAACATATTCCGGGGGTTGAAGAACGAAATCTCAACCCGGCAGCTATGTGGCAAGACCAGGCGGCGTACCATGCTGCTTGCAGGGAACTCAACCAGCTCTTCCATATCAATATGGCACAGAAGTTTCCTGATATGGACACCACTATCCTCGCATCCGGACGTCCGCAATCATAACAGTCATATCAGCATGCCCCGACTTTTATCTCCCTCTCCCTTCGGGCATAGGTATCTACACAACTATTATGTACAATGAAACAATAAGTTGCAGTAGCCATAAGCTCCCTCTCCTGCTGGAGAGGGTTGGGGTGAGGAGAATAAAATCAATCAGTTATATCCCCCTCATCCCAACCTTCTCCCTCAAGGGAGAAGGGGCTGGTACTTGTGTAGATACCTATGCCCTTCGGGAGAGGGTTGTGGTGAGGGGTTTAAAAAAGCGCAAATCGTGACCGTTCGTAGTATAGGCGTTGTCGTAGCCTTATTTACCGATGGCTAGCAGACACTCACTATCCTTTTAATCTTCCTGCCCGTCGATCCGTGGCGCGGTTAAAATAGGCGCATAGACAAACATAAACAAAGCAAATGCCGCCAGCCAGGACAGTATTGATCCATAAATTAAAATGTTGTACCCGTTGGGTAACGCTATCGGCACTAACACTCTTAGCAAAGCGGCCAGATTAATCAATACAAAAGCGACAGCCATAGCATTTGAGGCCCGAAGCGCCCGACCTGTGTGGCCTAATGATACCCGCGCCATCATCCCTAATGTTAACACGCCTATGCCGCCCAGCGTAAACGCATGCAAGGCTAATGATGGCGACACCCAAGCGTAGGCGGACAGCGCCGTTAACACAAAGCCGAGAATAATCCAGCCGTAACCCAGATAAAGTATCCATAACAACGGCACATACCAGATCCTTTGCACATACCAACCCGCTACGCGGGCGCTGTTGGCTACCACGGCAAACACTGCGGTCAACGCTAGCGCTGTTCCCGAAACCGCCCACAATTGCAGCCCAAAAACCGCAACCGCCGAACCGATAGATAACGCATCCAATAACGGATTTCTTATAATCAGCGTGCCGGACAAACCCCGTTCGGTAAAAAAGGGAAACACCCGACCGGCCAGGATCAAAATCAGGATAATAATAGTCGCAACCACCAATTGTATGCCCGTCGATGCCGTGTGTTGACATAATCCCAGACTTTCTGCATGAATCAAGCCATTGCCCAACATTAACAGCAGCAGCAAACCGACAAAAATCAGGCTTTTAAAGTGTTTGGCCTGCATAATCGGTAGACTGATGTAATAAGCCAGCAGAGGCAGAAAAGCAAAATCTACAGCTGCAATCAATGCATTCGGCAATAAACCTGCATAAAAAGGCAGAATGCGGCCATAAAGCCATAACAGAGCCAGTCCAGCTAATTTATCGCCCGTTAAAGTGGGTTTGCCTGTCCAGTTTTTAACTGCCGCTAATAAAAACCCGGCAATAACGGCAACAGAATAGCCCAGTAGCATTTCATGGGCATGCCAATAATTGGTGGCAAAATAATTATCTGCGGTAAATGTGCCTTTAAAAATAGCATTCCAAAGCACGATTAAAATTAGCGCCGATAATCCGGCCAGGGCAAAGAAAACTCTAAAGCCCAGCCCGAAAAGAGGCGTATCAAAAATTTTTTGTGTGTTCATAGGGTTGTATTTTCCAGCCAGTCCAGCTCAGCAT
>PMJA01000330.1:1008-3736 GCA_003158415.1 Methylobacter sp. | reverse complement strand
GTCCCTGGATTGCAAAGTCGTTGAGCAAGTGCGCGCGGGTACGCACTGGATTATCATCGGCGAAGTGCAAGACAGCGTATGCCGTTCGGGAGAGCCGCTGTTATATTATTGCGGCGCTTATCGGCAACTGGTCGGTGATTAATTTGTCTTGGTTCATTGCGGTGTTAAGTGTCCGCCGACAACCGTCTTGGTCGGCCGGCAGACAGGCAAGCGTTGATTTGGAATCCACGCTTGGCTCACTGCCATTAAGTTAANNCGCTCAGCGAACGGCTTAACTTAAGGCAGTGACGCTTGCCTGGAAAACGTATCTCCATGTCCATCATTGGCATTATACTTGGACATTACCCAAAATAAAGTTAAGCATTTGCATACCCAAAAAAGATAAAGGAACCGATAAAGCCGCCAACAGCGAGGCGTAGGCACCGGCTTTGTAAAAATCTTTTTTAGAGGCTGTGTTGTCGTTCATAGTTATTTCTCCTGGCAGTTTTATAAGTAAGGCTAATGAGTAAAGCAAGCGTCAATTCATAATAAGCAAACCACATGCCAATAGGGTCGAAGTTTAATTCGATGCTCTCCGTAACTTTTTATCATACAAATTCAAGATACTTTTCAATTAGTTATGGATACTCATGTTCTCTGAAGGTCTCTTAAGTCATTTTTGACATACTTTTATCCTTGATTTATGAAGGGTATAATTGTGCAGCTTTAGTGGATAAATTTTGCAGTGTTCATACCTTTTTTGCAGAATTATGCCGTGATAAATTTTCACTCCTGAATTGGACGGCAATTCCGAATATGCTCGGAAAATTAAGCTGAATGTCGCACTCAGGCCGAATTCGTTTGATTTTGCATGAGAAGCAACGACCCTTATAATGCCTCATGCGCATACACCGGATATTATTAATCTCTTTTCTTTTACTGTTGCTTTTAGCCACAGTGCCGATAGTCGCCCTTTCCTTTTATGCCTCACGGGTCGCATTAGAGGCGGAAATTGCTCGAAGCCTTAAAAATGACGCCGCCATGTTGATGGAACAAATCGACATGTTGATGTTTGAACGCTTACAAAATGTCCATTCCTGGAGTCATCTGGATATTATTCAAGAAGGCCGTATCGGCGATGTAGACAAGCGTCTGGCGCAATTTTTAGCGGAATTGGAACACGGTTATCCGGGGGTATACCGAAGCTTGTTTTACCTGAATAGAGATAACCGGATAGTTGCCGCTGCCGATCCTGCATTGATCACGCACTCCCTTCAGCCTCAAGGAGACTGGTTACGTGTGCAAGTACCGCACGGCGAAGTCTTTCTGGAAACTTTGCAAATACAGCCCCCATACCAACAGGCGGAGCTGTTAATCCGCGCCCCGGTGCATGATATCTACACGACGGAAGACATAGGACAGCTGTATGGGGCGTTTGATCTATGGCAAATTTTCCGCTTGTTCGATCAGGCCAGCCATTCTGACGCAGGCGAGCGCTTTGTCATATTGCTGGATGCCGAGGGGCGGACGATAGCGGCCTCTTCGTCAGTACGCGCCCAAGCGCTGCTTTTGACCGATACCTTTGCTGGCTGGAAGCTCCAGGAACAAAACGGTATTGCCGTCCATACCGGCAAACCCTTGACCGATTCACCGGTATTGGTGGGTTATGCAGTGTCCAAAGGTTATCAAGGTTACGCGAATATGGGCTGGTCATTATTGGTTATTCAGTCCACACAACAGGCATTTCAACCCATTTTGGCCTTGTGGTGGTTATTTTTCGGTGCTTTTGTCATAACCGGATTGATCGCTAGCGGTGTCGCTCATTGGGTGGCGGGACGTATCGCTAAGCCTTTGCTGGATTTAACGGCGTGGGTTCGGCGCTTCCAAAAATCGCCAGATTGCATTAGCCCTAAAGTATCCGGGGCACAAGAAGTTCGCGAACTGAGCGTCGCCTTTGGGCGACTCACAGAAGACCTGGAGCTATCCCGCCTACAGGTTATCCATGCCGCTAAATTAGCCGTAGTCGGCGAAATGGCAGCCATCATGGCGCATGAAGTGCGTACACCATTAGGCATTTTGCAAACCACCGCACAAATGTTGCAATGGGAAACGGCGCTAAGCCCCGACGGCCTGGAAATGACGCAAATGATGATTGAAGAAAGCGCCAGACTCAACCGTTTGATTTCCACCCTGCTGGACTGCGCTCGTCCGCGTATGCCCACTATGCAGCCGCAAGACCTGCATAAAATCATACAGCGGGTTATTGGGTTGTTGACCACGCAGGCACAAAAAAAAGCGATACAGATCGACTGGCTCAAGCCCCAAAATACGGCACTCATCGAATGTGATGAGGAACTATTAGTTCAGGTTTTTTTAAATCTTATTCTAAACGCCATTCAAATTATTCCGGTAGGCGGGCGCATACGGATATGCGCAGATTGTTCGGATGCAACTACCATAAAAATAACGATAGAGGACGACGGCCCCGGTATTCCGGCGGGAAATTGCGCCCGCTTGTTCGATCCTTTTTTCACCACCCGTGAGGGCGGCATCGGCCTTGGCTTAACCGTCACACAGCAAATTATTGCCGTCCACGGAGGTCGTCTTACGGCGGACAACAGCGACTTGGGCGGCGCGTGTTTTACGCTGTTTTTACCATTTTCTCAGGAACAAAAACTATGTTAAAGGGATCGCGTGTTCTGGTCGTTGACGATGAAGCCAATGCGCGGCGCGTACTGGAAATTTTATT
>PMJA01000330.1:0-917 GCA_003158415.1 Methylobacter sp. | reverse complement strand
ATGAAACTGGGCGCCTTTGATTTCATTATCCGCCCGCTGGATGTCGAACAAGTGGAAATGGTTATTCGCCGCGCACTGGGCGTGCAACGAATACACCAGGAAAATGAGTTCCTGCGTGATGAAATGAACAAAGACTGGGGCGAATTCGTCGGTCAATGCCCGGCCATGCGGAAAATTTACGAGCTGATTCGACAAGCAGGCCCCAGTAAAGCCAGCATTTTTATTATCGGTGAAACCGGAACCGGCAAAGAGCTGGTCGCACGGGCCATCCATAGTAATTCAGGACGACGCGGCTTATTCGTGCCTATTAACTGCGCGGCCATTCCCGCCGATATTCTGGAAAGCGAATTGTTTGGCTATGTGCGCGGCGCTTTTACCGGCGCTCATAAGGATCGGGTCGGAAAATTTGAATTGGCGCACGAAGGCACTTTGTTTCTGGATGAAATTACCGAGATGAACCCGGCTATTCAAGCCAAATTGTTACGCGTACTCCAGGAAAGCCGCATTGACCGCCTGGGGAGCAATCACAGTATAGATGTCGATATCCGCATTATCGCCGCAACCAACCGCGATCCATTGGCCGCTGTCCAGGCGGGTCGTTTGCGAGAAGATCTTTACTATCGCATCAATGTCTTAGGTATTCAATTACCGCCGTTACGTGAACGGCGGGAGGATATTCCATTATTGGCGCGCCATTTTTTCGACAAATATCGGCGGTCGCTAGGCGGCGACTTTTGTAAAATTCCAGATGAAGTAACTCAGGCATTAACGGCCTACGCATGGCCGGGCAATGTGCGTGAATTGGAAAATATGATGGAGCGGGCGGCCGTTTTAAGCCAAGGCATGGGAGTCGGCGTCCGGCATCTGCCGCAGGAAATATTGTTAACGGAACGCCCCGCCCTATTGATGGCTGCCGT
>PMJA01000265.1 GCA_003158415.1 Methylobacter sp. | reverse complement strand
AAGATGCGCAAAGTTATTGCGAGGTGCTGGTCAGCGCCAGTTCGGAAGATACTAAATTCACCCGCATACCCGATGCGTCAACCTGGGAATTGAATGAGCATGCCGCTTATTTGCACTATACGTCAAACGAGACCATACATGGCGTGGAATTTCAAAACATACCCGATGCCCAGGGTTTAACCCTGGTATCGGATATGTCGTCCAATATTTTATCGCGTCCTATTGATGTCAGTCAGTACGGTTTGATTTATGCAGGAACTCAAAAAAATATGGGGCCTGCCGGTGTCACTGTCGTGATCGTCAGAGACGACTTGATCGGACATGCCGGTAAAGCCGTGCCGTCGGTATTTAACTATGCCGAACAGGCAAAAAACCAGTCCATGTTAAACACGCCTGCCACCTATAACTGGTATCTGGTCGGTCTGGTACTGAAGTGGTTAAAAGCCCAAGGTGGCGTTGCAGCTATTGAGCAACACAATATCGACAAAGCGGCGAAACTTTATCAGGCCATCGACCAGTCGGCTTTGTATTCCAATCCGGTAGACGTTCCGGTACGTTCGCGCATGAACGTGCCGTTTATTCTGGCCGATGACAGTTTGGACAAGCTGTTTTTGGCGGCAGCCGAAGCCAACGGCTTGTTCGAATTAAAAGGCCATCGTTCGGTGGGTGGTATGCGGGCCAGTATTTACAATGCCATGCCGGAAGCAGGCGTACAGGCCTTGATTGATTTTATGGCTGAATTTGAACGTACTCATTAATCGAAACGCATAAATTTAGAGCCGCAGCCATGTCATCAGTCACCCCACTTTCTGAATTAAGAGACAGAATTGATGCAATCGATAAGCAGATTTTGCAATTGATTAATCAGCGTGCGTCTTGTGCGCTGGAAGTTGCCAAAACTAAAATTGCTCAAGGCGAGCAGGGCACTTTTTATCGCCCGGATCGGGAGGCCTTGGTGTTAAGGCGCATTATGGACTTAAACCAGGGGCCGTTGTCTGATGATACCGCTGCACGTTTTTTTAGAGAGCTGATGTCCGCCTGTTTGGCGCTGGAAAAGCCGATGGACGTCGCTTTTTTAGGCCCCGAGGGCACGTTTACTCAGCAGGCCGTATTTAAGCACTTTGGACATGCGGTTAAAGCGATACCTGCCGCCACTATCAATGAGATATTTAGTGCGGTGGAGTCTAATTACTGCCAGTTCGGCGTGGTGCCGGTGGAAAATTCTACCGAGGGCGTCATCAGTCATACCTTGGATAGGTTTTTGACGTCGCCGTTGAAAATATGCGGTGAAGTGGAAATCAGAGTGCATCAAAACCTGATGGGGCTGGCGAGCAGTCTGGATGAAATTACCGAGATTTATTCCCATCAGCAATCACTGGCCCAGTGTCGGCAATGGCTGGGCAAGCATCTGCCTCATGCCCGGTTGACTTCGGTCAGCAGTAATGCCGAGGCCGCGCGCTTGGCGTCTGCCGATAAACAGACTGCTGCGGTTGCGGGCAGGGTTGCGGCTGAAATTTATAATTTACCAATTATCGAAAAAAATATTGAAGACGAGCCTAATAACACCACCCGGTTTATTATTATCGGACAACAATTGTCGTCGCCTACGGGCAACGATAAAACCTCGTTGGTTGTTTCTACCGGTAATCAGCCCGGTGCACTGCATAAAATTCTTGAGCCTTTCGCAAAATTCGGCATCGGCATGGTACACATCGAGTCTAGGCCTTCACGCCAGGGTCTATGGGATTATGTTTTTTTTATCGACGTGGAAGGGCATAGCGAAGATAACGTGATTGCTCAGGCTTTAGACAGCGTAAAAGACAACGTAAAGATGTTCAGATTATTGGGTTCTTATCCTAAAGCTGTGCTCTGATCTGATAGCCGGGCATTACCATACGTCGTATTCCTCAAATTCTCGTGATAAAAAACCATGAACAACGCCGATAAAATTTACACGCTTGCGGTAGCGGGTGTGCAGCGCCTAGTCCCTTATAAAGCGGGCAAGCCGATCGAAGAGCTCGAACGGGAGCTGGGGCTTACCCGGATCATCAAGCTGGCGTCCAATGAAAATCCATTGGGTCCTGGAAAAAAAGCGCTGGCGGCTATACAGGCGGCGTTGCCGGAACTGGCGCTGTATCCCGACGGCAGCGGCTTTATGTTAAAACAGGCATTGGCCGGGAAATATGAACTCGATGAGAGCCAGATTACCTTAGGCAACGGCTCTAATGAAATATTGGAGCTGGTGGCGCGGGCTTTTTTAACGCCTGAACATGAGGCGGTTTTTTCTCAACACGCTTTTGCGGTATACCCTATCGTCACGCAAGCCGTAGGCGCGACTGCGGTCGTGGTGCCGGCATTGAATTATGGTCACGATTTGGATGCCATGCTGCTGGCGGTCACTGAAAAAACCCGCTTGGTGTTTATCGCCAATCCCAATAATCCAACCGGTACGTTGCTCAGTCAAGCAAGCCTGGAGCGTTTCATTAATGCCTTGCCCGACACCTGCGTGTGCGTGCTGGATGAAGCTTATTTTGAATTTGTCAGCTGTGCGGAGCCGATCAATTCTATAGCTTGGTTAAAAACGCATCCTAATTTATTGATCACACGGACTTTTTCAAAGGCTTACGGCCTGGCTGGCTTGCGTACGGGTTATGGCTTGTCCAGTCCGCAGCTGGCCGATATTCTTAATCGGGTGCGGCAGCCCTTTAATAATAATACCTTAGCTTTAGTGGCTGCAGTGGCGGCTTTGAGCGATGACGAGCATTTGCAGCAGACTATTACGGTGAATGCGCAAGGCATGCGGCAATTAACCGACGGCTTTAAAGTTTTAGGTCTGGAATGGGTGCCGTCGGCAGGCAATTTTGTTTTGGTGGATTTAAAACAACCGGGGCTGCCGGTTTATGAGGCCTTGTTACGCAAGGGCGTTATTGTCAGGCCGGTAGGTGTCTATGAATTGCCTAATCATTTGCGCATCAGCATCGGTACAAAAGCGGAAAATCAGCTATTTCTTGAGGCATTAACCGATATACTGGCTCATGTTTGATCGGCTTTGTATTATCGGCGTCGGCTTAATAGGCGGATCTATTGCCCGCGCCGCCAGACTACAGGGTTTAAGTAAAAGCATAGTCGGTTATGGCCGCCCACAGGACAGACAAAACCTGGAGACGGCAAAGCGGCTGGGCGTTATCGATGACTATTATTTGCAGATAGGGCCTGCGGTGCTGGGCGCTGACTGCGTCGTCATCGCCACGCCTGTGGCGTCTATCGAAAGTATTTTTGCCTTGCTTAAGCCGCATTGGTCGGAGCGCACGATTTATACCGATGTGGGCAGCACTAAGGGTAGTGTGGTTGCCACCGCCGAGCGGGTTTTTGGCGTCGTGCCGGATAATTTTGTTCCGGCCCATCCCATTGCGGGGGCGGAGCAAAGCGGTGTTGAGGCGGCTGTCGATGATTTGTTTGTGCATAAACGCCTGATTATTACGCCGCTCAGTCATACCCGAACCGACGCCTTGCATCAAGTTCAAGATTTCTGGGAACGCTGCGGATCCGTGGTATCAAAGATGGATGTCCAGCGCCATGATGCAATATTGGCAGCCACCAGCCATTTGCCGCATATTCTGGCCTTTGCTTTAGTGGATATGCTGGGCCATCAAGACGAACAAAGTGAAATCTTTAACTATGCGGCGGGCGGCTTTAGGGATTTTACGCGGATTGCCTCCAGCGATCCGACCATGTGGCGGGATATTTGTTTTGCCAATAAAAATGAAATAATCCCGTTGCTGCAACAGACCAGGGAGCAACTGGGTAAAATACAGCGCCTGCTGGAACAGGATGATAGCCAGCAGCTTTTTGCAATTTTTGCGTATGCCAACACAGCGCGGCAACGCTTTCTTAATCAGTTTGAAGGTAATATGACTAAATCAATCACATTTCAAGTGCAACCGGGCGGCCTGTTGCAGGGCGAGGCGCGGGTACCGGGCGACAAATCCATGTCGCATCGATCTATAATGCTGGGTTCATTGGCTGAAGGTGTTACTCATGTTAAAGGTTTTCTGGTCGCCGAAGATGCTCTGGCGACATTGCAGGCGTTTCGCGACATGGGAGTAGAAATTGAAGGGCCGGTTGATGGCTGTCTGACTATTCATGGTGTCGGCAAGCACGGTTTAAAAGCGCCCCAAAATGAGTTGTATCTGGGCAATTCAGGCACCTCAATGCGTTTGTTGAGCGGATTATTGGCGGGACAGTCTTTCAACTCGGTGCTAACCGGCGACAAGTCCTTATCCGGTCGACCGATGAAGCGGGTCACCGAGCCGTTAGCTGCGATGGGGGCCGATATAAAAGCGTCTGAAAAGGGCACTGCGCCGCTGTACATTACCGGCAACGCCGGTCAGTTGCAGGGCATCGATTATGTGATGCCGATGGCCAGCGCCCAGGTAAAATCCTGTTTGTTACTGGCGGGCATGTATGCCGACGGTGCAACCAGTGTTACTGAACCGGCGCCGACTCGCGACCACACTGAACGCATGCTCTCGGGGTTTTCCTACCCCGTCAAAAAACAAGGCAGCAATGTGACGATTACGGCTGAGGGGCAGTTAACGGCGGCGGATATTGATGTGCCTAGCGATATTTCCTCGGCGGCATTCTTTTTAGTCGGCGCGTCGATTGCGCCGGGTTCTGATTTATTGTTAAAACATGTAGGCATCAATCCGACCCGTACTGGCGTTATCGACATACTCCGATTGATGGGCGCGAACATTGAAGTATTGAATGAGCACATCGTTGGCGGTGAGCCGGTGGCCGACCTGCATGTGGTTTACAGTCCGTTAACAGGTATCGATATTCCCGAGGAATTGGTGCCGTTGGCTATCGATGAGTTCCCCGTATTATTTGTTGCCGCAGCCTGTGCAAAAGGGCAAACCCGGTTAAGCGGCGCGGAAGAACTAAGAGTCAAGGAGTCAGACCGGATTCAGGTTATGGCGGACGGTTTGCAAATCTTAGGCGTGGATGCGCAGCCGACAGAAGATGGCATGGTTATTCAGGGCGGTCCTATCGGCGGCGGAGTCGTGACCTCGCATGGCGATCATCGTATTGCGATGGCTTTTTCGATAGCAGGCTTGCGCGCGACTGCGCCGATTACTGTTTTGGATTGCGCCAATGTGAACACCTCATTTCCCGAATTTAAAGACTTGGTAAAGCGTTTAGGGCTAGCTTTGGTCTGCGAGGAATCCTGATGTATATTCCGGTCTTAACGATTGATGGCCCCAGTGGTGCCGGTAAAGGCACCGTCAGTCGCTTGGTAGCGAAAAAGCTGGGTTGGCATTATCTGGACAGCGGTTCTATTTACCGGTCGTTGGCTATTGCGTTGCAAAAGACCTTAGTTGATTTGGCCGATGTCGAAGATATTGTTAAGGTAGCGCAAACTATGGCGTTAGAATTTGACTGTGGTGATGCATTAATCGTTAAGCTTAACGGCGAGGATATTACCGGCCGCTTAGGGCTGGAAAGCACCGGCAATCTGGCGTCACAGATTGCAGCGCTACCCGAGGTCAGGCGGGTATTATTGCAGAAACAGCAGGATTTCCGGCAGTTGCCTGGCCTGGTTGCAGACGGCCGTGATATGGGCACGGTGGTTTTTCCTGATGCTGAAAATAAAGTATTTTTAACGGCCAGCGCCGAAAAAAGAGCGGAAAGAAGATATAAACAGTTGATAGAAAAAGAAATTGATGCTAATNNTTGTAATGATAAAAAATGAAATTGACGCCCGCGATCGCCGCGATATGGAACGTGAAACCGCTCCATTAGCTATGGCGAGTGATGCGCTTTACATTGATTCTTCCGTTATGACCATAGAGGCTGTGGTTGAGGAAGTCCTGAATTTAATCCGTTAAGGATTTTTGTGTCGCTGCACTATTGTAAGTGTGGCTTTTTTTAACTTTGATAAAGAAAAGGTTTGTTCGAGTTTCGACAGACTTGGGAAATAATAAAATGAGCGAAAGCTTTGCTGCATTACTTGAAGAGAGTTTAACCAGAACCAAAATGAGTCCTGGTGCCATGTTGATCGGTACAGTCATTGATATAGAAAATGATATGATTATCGTCAGTACGCATTCTAAATCGGAAGGCGTTATTCCTAAATGGCAGTTTTTAAACAACGATGGCGAATTGGAAGTTGCAATCGGCGATGAAGTTGAAGTCGCACTGGATTTATTCGAAGATGGTTTAGGCGCTACCCTTCTTTCCCGAGATAAAGCGAAGAAAAATAAAGCCTGGTTCGAACTTGAAAACGCTTTTGAAAAAGAAGCCACTATTATCGGTCGTATTACCGGTAAAGTTCGCGGCGGTTTTACCGTGTCGGTTGGTGCGTTACGCGCCTTCTTACCTGGATCATTGGTTGATGTTCGCCCAATCAGAGATACGACTTTCCTGGAAAATCGTGATCTGGAATTCAAAGTTATTAAAATCGACCAAAAACGTAATAACGTCGTTCTGTCTCGTCGTGCCGTAGTTGAAAAAGAATACAGCGCAGAAAGAGAAGAATTGCTGAAAACACTGGAAGAAGGCGCAGTCGTCACCGGTGTTGTTAAAAACCTGACCGATTATGGTGCATTTATTGACCTCGGCGGTATAGACGGTCTGTTACACATTACCGATATGGCATGGCGTCGCGTTCGTCATCCGTCCGAGTGTGTAGAAATCGGCCAGGAAATTAAAGTTAAAGTCCTGAAATATGACAAAGACAAAAACCGTGTATCGTTAGGCATGAAGCAAATGGGTGAAGATCCATGGCAAAACATTGCCCGTCGTTACCCAGCGGGAACACGTGTATTCGGTAAAGTTAACAACCTGACGGATTACGGTTGTTTTGTTGAAATTGAAGAAGGCGTTGAAGGTTTGGTTCACGTTTCTGAAATGGATTGGACCAACAAAAACGTTAATCCGTCTAAACTCGTACAATTAGGCGATGAAGTTGAAGTGATGGTGTTGGAAATCGACGAAGATCGTCGTCGTATTTCTTTAGGCATGAAACAATGCAAAACCAATCCATGGGATGAATTCGCAGCAACACATAACAAAGGCGACAAAATCTCAGGAAAAATCAAATCAATTACTGATTTTGGTATTTTCATTGGACTGGATGGCGGTATTGACGGTCTGGTTCACATGTCCGACATTTCCTGGGCAGATGACGGAGAAGCATCGGTTCGCGAATTCAAAAAAGGCGATGAACTGGAAACTGTTATTTTAGCGGTTGATTCTGAACGTGAGCGTATTTCTTTAGGCATTAAGCAACTGGAACAAGATCCTTTCCAAAACTTCCTGGCTACACACGAAAAGGGCAGTTTGGTAAAAGGAACCATCAAGGAAGTTGACGCCAAAGGCGCAGTGATTAGCTTAGCCGACAATGTTGAAGGTTATTTACGTGCTTCCGAAATTCAACGTGATCGCGTTGAAGATGCTCGCACCTTGTTGAAAGAAGGCGATAAGCTTGAAGCTAAATTTATCGGTGTCGATAAGAAAAGCAAATCAATTTCGCTGTCAATTAAAGCCAAAGATCAAGACGAAGAAACGCATACTATTAAAGATCATTCTCAGCAATCCGTAGGTACGCCTACCTTCGCTGACATCTTTAAGCAAATGGAAAAATAAGGGCCATGAGGAGGGTATGTTTTGAAGCATACCCTCTGATTTTATTCTTTTTCACAGGATAGAATGTGACAAAATCAGAGTTAATTGAAGCACTTGCTAAAAAACAACCACATCTTGCGTTGAAAGATGTAGAGCTGGCGGTAAAGTGCATCATTGAAAAAATGAATCAGGCTTTATCTTCCGGTAAAAGAATTGAGATTAGAGGTTTTGGCAGTTTTTCTCTGCACAAACGCCCCCCCCGTATCGGCCGGAATCCAAAAACAGGCGAATCTGTCGCCTTGGCTGAAAAGCATGTTCCACATTTTAAGCCGGGTAAAGAGCTGCGTGATCGGGTCGATGCAGCCAGCGATAAATGTGAAATAACGGACTAATAACCAACCAACGCACTATCAAGTCGCTGGGAGATAGGTATTATTGTCTTCTGAAGATTTTGTTATGCGTTGTTTTTTTAAGATTGACACATCCCCATTCTTCTATTTACATCACGATTTCACTTTAATTTAGCCTAAGACTCGCTCGAATTTTTGCGGGCATTGCTGCTAGTTGC
>PMJA01000094.1 GCA_003158415.1 Methylobacter sp. | reverse complement strand
CGTCACCGGACTGGGTCTCGATGACCGGCAAGGCCGTGAGCGATCCCCCTCCCAGTTCTTTACTGAGCTTGGCAGATCGTTCCAGGAGTCTGGAGTGGTTGTAGAAAATATCGCCGGGATAAGCTTCCCGCCCCGGCGGCCTGCGCAGCAATAAAGACAGCTCCCGATAGGTTCTGGCATGGGTGGACAAATCGTCGTAAATAACCAGCGTATCCCTGCCCTGCGCCATCCAGTATTCGGCCAGCGCGCAACCGGCGAACGGCGCAAGATATTGCAAGCCGGGCAAGGCGCTGGCTTCGGCGACGACGCAGACCGTGTACTCCAGCGCACCTTGCTCGCGCAGGGTTTCCAGCGTGCTAACGACGGCCGAACGTTTCTGACCGATCAGCACATAGATACATAAGACATCCTGGCCTTTTTGATTAATCACCGTGTCGATGGCGATGGAACTGCGACCCAAGCCTTCGTCGCCCACGATTAATTGCCGTTGGCCTTTACCGATGGGAATCAGCGTGTCGATAATTTTAATGCCGGTATAGAGCGGTTTCTGAACAAAATCGCGAGCGATAATGGCAGGCGAGCCTTTTTCCAGGTTTTCCCACCCGGCATGAACAGGCGGCGGCAGGCCATCCAGCGGCGCGCCCAAAGGATCGATAATTCGGCCTAAAAATTCGTCGCCGACCGGTATACCTAGCGTATGCTTGGAAAGAAAAACCGTCGTTCCTGATGTCAGCGCGTCGGTCTCATATAATAAAATAGCGCCGATCCGGTCACGATTCAGGTCAAATACCATGCCCCGGCTGCCATCGGCAAAAACCAGGATGTCTTCAATGGCCGCCGACGGCAAACCTTTGATCCAGCTAATCCCGTCGCCGATGGAAACTACCGTACCTTGTTCGGTGACACGCAGCCCCGGCTTATAGTTAGCAAGCCAGTCGGATTGCCGGTCTAATAAACCCGGTTTATTCGGACTCATCAGCCATCTCGACAAACCCCGTCAGCTCATGCTGCAGGTTGGCGTTTAACACCCAAGCGCCGATGTCCATACGCACACCGGCAATCAATTCGGCATCCTGATGATATTGAACGGTGATTTGACTGTCGATTAACGCGCCCAACTTTTGTTCCAGTTGTTGTCGCTGCCCAGCGCTTAATGGATAGGCGCTGGTTATTTTAATAGGCACCGATTTTTTGGCTCCGGCCATTTGCAAGCACAAGGCGCTGGCTTCCGGCAAGGTTTTAAGATTATCCAACAATAGGGCAAACAAGCGCGCCTCCAACTCAGGCCCGGCGGATTGCTTCAGCAACAGTCCGGCAAAGCGGGCGCCGTTTAGCAATGCCTGTTTTTCGGCGAGTTGCTGTAGCTCCCGCTGCTGGCGCTGGAGTGTCACGTTCAGTTTTTGCCTTTCCTGCTCAAGATCGGCGTCCAGTTGCGCCATTTGTACGCTTCTCTCGGCGTCGAGTTGCTGATTAAGCGCAGTAAGAGCGGCTTGCTTTTCCTGCTCCCACAACTTTTGGCGATTTTCATACAGGTTACGCTGCTCTTCGGCCTGCTGTTGCATCATTTTTGCATCGGCCAGCGATTGATCAATAAACTGCTTGCGTTTGGCGATGACGTCCAGCAAGGGCTTATAAAACAGCCGCTGCAAAATCCAGATCAGAATCAGGAAATTGATGATTTCAAGGATAAAGGTGGAGGTGTTGAATTCCATCATTTAACAATATATTCAAGCAATGGATTCCGAAACAGCACGATCAAAATAATAACCAGACTATAGATCGCCAGCGATTCGATCATAGCCAAGCCGATAAACAAGGTACGCATAATCGAACGTTCCGATTCGGGCTGCCGCGACAAGGCATCCAGCGCGCTGCTGATGGCCTTGCCCATGGCCAATGCGGGCAACATGACGCCTATCGCAATGCCGATAATGGCGGCGACGCTGGAACCAAGAACGATCATCGATATATCAGTCATAATTACTCCTGTGAATTAAGGTGTTGGGATTGCATGGCCCCGGCCAGATAAATCAGCGCCAGCATACCGAAAATATAGGCCTGCACCAACGCTTCAATAATATGCAGCATCAAAATGGGGATAGGGGCCAAGAAACCGGCCACCAGCAAAATCAGCATGGCCGCCATTTCCAGGCTCATCATATTGCCGAATAAGCGTATGGCCAGCGCCAGAGTGCGGGTAAACTCGCTGATGATATGAAAGGGCAGCAAAATCGGGCTGGGCGTCAAATAATGATGCAGGTAGTTTTTCAGCCCCAAAGTTTTTATGCCGTACCAGTGTACCGAAAAAAACACCAACACCGCCAGCGCCGAAGTCACGGACAGATCTCGGGTAGGCGAATGCAAGCCCGGTATTAATCCCACCAGATTGGCGATAATCAGAAACAGCCACAGCGTAGCGATAAACGGCATGATTTGCCGCCCGTGTTCCGGCGCAACTGCACTGATAGCCTCGTCAATGGTCGCAACGATGCCTTCAACCGTGGTTTGCAAGAAACCCGGCAACATGACCAATCGCCGGGTTGAAAACCAGGCGATTGCCATAATCATCAACATAATCCCCCAGGTGGTCATGATGGATACGCCGATGACGACCGGGCCTAACGCATAAGAAAATTCGTTTTCCATGATTTATCCACGCTGATAGTTGATCAAGAAAAATATTTTTAAAGGCTAAAGAAAATATAGTCGCTTTCGCCTTTTGCCTTTCGCCTTTTGCCTTTCGCCTTTCTATACGTATAAATACCCCTTATAAATAGGCTTTAAGCTTCTTTTCCCCTCTNNAGAAAATAAACATTAAAAATCCCGATAACCAAGCCGGTAAACAATAAACTCAGCGTCCATCGCGTTGAGTAACCGTCCAGCAACCCATCCAGCCAATGCCCCAGATAAACGCCGCCGATAATAGGCAGCACCATCACCAAACCCAATGTACCTATATAAATCGTTTGCGACAACAGATTCGGCCTATCCCGATCTGCTTTTTTAATGCGTTTAATCTGGCTTTCAATCTTCTGTTTGAGGCGCTGTTGATTGTTCATAGGATCACCGTAATAAGCCGACCAGCCGCTCCTTGGTGAACATACTTTGGATGGTAAGCCCCTGAACTATAATNNGAAAAAACAACGACGGCGAAAGTCATATTCAGAAGCAGCGCTTTCCAGGAGCTGTCCGGCAGTGAAATAGCCAGCGCCAGCGACAGACTGCCGCGCAGACCGCCCCACGTCAACAATTTGGTCAGACCGAAGCAATCGGCGCGAATCACACCGGCGGCATTAAGCCCGCCGACGATGCCTGATACGGTCAGGGCGCGGGCAAACAACACTGCGACAATCGCGACCAGCGCAGGGACACCCAGCACTATATCCTGTAGCGGATTGATCAGGACGACGTGGAAGCCGACAAACACAAACAGCAGCGCGTTCAAGACTTCATCCAGCCCCGACCAGAACGTCCGTAGCGGCGCCAGCGTGTCTTCACTTAACCTGGGGGCGGTAATGTTGCCGGTGAGCAGGCCGGCAACGACGGTGGCAATCGGCCCCGAGACATCGACGTGCTGGGCTGCGGCGTACATGGACGCAACCCCGCCCAGCGAAACAAGTAGGCCGGTGCAGTAAGTCGTCGAGCGCAACATCATGAAATGGATGATCAACCAAGCGACTACCCCCAGGGTCGCCCCTCCCAAAACTTCGCGCACAAAAATCGATCCGGCGTCGGCCAAACCGGCATCTTCACCGCTGATGGCCGCCCCGGCAAAAATGGTAAAAAAGACGACGGCAACGCCGTCATTCAACAGGGATTCGCCGTCGACCACCGTCACCAGGTTCTTGGGCAGACCGATTTTGGAAAGGATCGCCAACGCGGCCACCGGATCGGTAG
>PMJA01000140.1 GCA_003158415.1 Methylobacter sp. | reverse complement strand
CGGGCTACGAACTAATTCAATACTCTATCGAAGTTTTGCATTACACATAAATGGGGAAATATCATGCCGGAAATAAGCAGGTTTCTTGGAATTGTAATTTACATGTATTTCAATGAACATAATCCGCCTCACTTTCATGCCGAATACAACGATNNGAAATTATCACATCAGAAAAGCCGTAAAACCGGAAAAAGTAGTGATAATAGGATGAGTCATGTAGTCATGTAGGGTAAGCATCCCGTACCTTTTCGGGTGTAAAATATGCTACAGACATGTAATCATATAATTTGGTTATAATCTATAGATGTGTAAATTAACAAACCGGAGAATTTTAATGCAGCTCTCTATCGAAATCCCAGAACAACTGGGCTTTGAGTTAAAAATCCTTACCAATACTAATGAGTTTATTATTTTTGCCTTGCAAAAGGCTTTGGAAGAAAACAAAAAAAAACTTGCATTTAAACAGGCGTTAGCCGATTTGCAGCAACAAGCCGACAATAATGGCTTAACAGCAGATGAATTGGAAAAACTGCTCAATGCTTAGAGTTGTGCTCGACACGAATATCATCATCAGTGCGGCTTTAAGCAAAAACTCGACACCTGACAGGGCATTGAGCTATGCAGTTGATAACACTGTTTTATTGATTTCTAAAGATACTTTTAACGAACTTCAAGAAAAACTCTTGGGCGTAAAATTTGACAAATATGTGCAACGACAAGCAAGAGAGACGTTTTTAACAACATTACTCTCCATTTCTGAAATGGTTATTATTAAAAAACATATCGTTGCTTGTCGGGATAGCAAGGATGATAAGTTTTTAGAGCTGGCGGTGAATGGCAATGCTGACTATATCGTGACTGGAGATAAGGATTTATTGGTGTTACATCCTTTTGATGCCGTTGAAATTCTAACGGCGGCGGACTTTTTGAAGAAATGGCTTAGCTAAGTTTGCAACCCCGTCACTGACGTTTTTTGATATTGTAGTCTTCAAACGTTTCGGTCGGGGTTGTAAAATCCAACCGGCTTCGGGTATTAAAGAAACAGGAAATTATCACAAAATTCAACCGTTGGTATAAAGAGGTCTGAAACAATGCTGGCTGTAAATGAAGCGAAATATTCCGGCAATTATTGCATTATTATGCCTTGCGCGCTGAAAGCGAGCGACTGTTAGCCGCCGCCAAACGCGTTGTGTTGCGCTATTGAACCGGATGAACAAACGGCGATAAAGGTTATTAACGAACAAACCGGAGAGTAACGATGATTAATGTAGCCATTAACAATGAAAGCGAGTAGCCTGGATCGAGCTTGCGGAATCCGGGGCTTGGTGGCTCCGATGCCTACGTCATTGCCATAAAGTTAAGCCGTTCGCTGGGCGGAGGAGTCGAAGCGATTTTTTGGGCTTCGGCTCCGCTCAGCCAGTGGTTTATCTTGCCTAGTTTTTGGATTTATCAACAATTTGGTTGGCTTTAATCCACGGCATCATGCTGCGCAATTTCTCGCCGACGACTTCGATAGGATGTTCTGCATTCAAACGGCGTCTGGCGGTCATTTCCGGGTAATTGGTCAAGCCTTCCAGGATGAATTTTTTCGCGTATTCGCCGTTTTGGATATTTTTCAAAGCTTCACGCATCGCCCAGCGGCTTTCTTCGTTGATGATTTTAGGGCCGGTGACATATTCCCCATACTCGGCATTATTGGAGATGGAGTAGTTCATGTTGGCTATGCCGCCTTCGTACATCAAGTCCACGATCAGTTTCAACTCGTGCAGGCATTCAAAATAGGCCATTTCCGGTTCATAACCGGCTTCAACCAGGGTTTCAAAACCGGCTTTAACCAACTCAACCGCGCCGCCGCATAATACCGCTTGTTCGCCGAATAAATCGGTTTCGGCCTCAGCGCGGAAGGTGGTTTCGATGATGCCTGAGCGACCGCCGCCGATAGCCGATGCGTAAGATAAGGAAATCGCCTTGGCAGTGCCTGACGCATCCTGATGTATCGCGATTAAATCGGGAATGCCGCCGCCGCGCACGAATTCGGAGCGCACGGTATGGCCGGGCGCTTTAGGCGCGATCATGATCACGTCCAAATCCGCTCTGGGCACGACTTGGTTGTATAAAATGGAAAAGCCGTGGGCGAAGGCCAGGGCTGCGCCTTGCTTGATGTTGGGTTCAATCTCGTTTTTGTATAGTGTCGATTGAAACTCATCAGGCGTCAGGATCATGACTACGTCTGCACTGGCGACGGCGGTTGCTACGTCTTGAACGGTCAAGCCGTGCGCCTGAGCTTTAGCGACTGAAGGGGAGCCTGTGCGTAAGCCGACGACAACATCTACACCCGATTCTTTTAAATTAAGGGCATGGGCATGGCCTTGCGAACCGTAACCGATGATGGCTACTTTTTTAGCTTTGATGATAGAGATGTCTGCGTCTTTGTCGTAATAAACTTGCATGATTTTTCCTGTTTTTTCTGGGTGTTAAGTAAATAAAATAGATTAAAGGTACAGGGCGAAAGGTCACTGCCATTGAGTTAAGTAACTTTGCCCCTGAACCCTCGCTACCCTCTCCCGCTGGAGAGGGA
>PMJA01000132.1 GCA_003158415.1 Methylobacter sp. | reverse complement strand
GTCGGTAATTTTGCAAGTGGCTCTTATGATTACCCATTTGGCCTTTCAATGTCCATTGTTATTTAAGCCGTTTGGGTCGACTTTAAATCAAATTCAGTCATGACCTTCTAAAACCAGGGCATTCGGATTATTATGTCAATCAATTTGCCGCAGGCTAACCCACAATGATTTATCATGACGCCTTATGAAACTCCATAAATTGCTCCTGTTTTTTACCGCCTGTTCCGTATTGACGGCTTGCGGACAACCCGGCAAGCTTTATCTGCCGAATAAACCCGCGCCTATTTATGTGCCGCCTGAACCCAAATCCGAACCTGAAAAAAATAAATAACTATGGATTATTTTAATTACCGAAACCATCAGTTGTACGCCGAAGATGTTGCCGTACAGAACATTGCCGAAAACTATGGCAGCCCTTGTTATATTTATTCCAGGGCGACACTGGAGCGGCATTGGCTGGCTTTTGACCGGGCCTTTAAAGATCTACCGCATTTAATTTGCTATGCCGTTAAAGCCAATTCCAATATTGCCTTGCTTAATGTGCTGGTCCGCTTGGGTTCGGGTTTTGATATCGTCTCGCTAGGCGAGTTGGAACGCGTCCTTGCCGCAGGCGGCGATGCCGGAAAAATCGTTTTTTCAGGGGTCGGCAAACGTGAAGATGAAATTTTAGCGGCGCTAAAAATCGGTATACGCTGTTTTAATATTGAAGTCAGCGACGAACTGGATCGGATTAACCGGCTTGCAGCACAGTTGGGCGTGATTGCGCCGGTGTCTTTTCGGGTCAATCCCGATGTCGACGCCAAAACGCATCCTTATATCTCCACCGGTTTAAAAGAAAACAAATTCGGCATAGATATAGCCCAGGCTTTAATTGAATATCGTCGCGCCTCGTTGATGCCGAACATTAATGTGCTCGGCATTGACTGTCACATAGGCTCGCAGCTGACCGAAACACGGCCGTTTCTGGACGCGCTGGATAAGGTGCTGGAGCTGGTTGCCGTCCTTAAAGCCGAAGGCATAGTCTTGCACCACCTGGATTTAGGCGGCGGACTCGGTATCCGTTATAACGATGAACAACCGCCTGAACCTGCCGACTATATCGGCGCGGTTTTAGAGCGCCTTGGCAACACCGATTTTGAAGTTTTATTGGAGCCGGGTCGCGCCATTGTTGGCAATGCAGGGATTCTGGTGACTCAGGTTGAATACCTTAAACCCACCGCCCATAAAAACTTTGCCATCGTCGATGCCGCCATGAATGATTTAGTGCGCCCGTCGCTGTACAGCGCTTGGCAGGAAATCATTCCCGTCAATCAGCTTAGCAATGCTTCCGAACATTTGTGGGATATAGTTGGGCCGGTTTGTGAAACCGGTGATTTTCTGGGTAAAGACCGTATGCTTAAACTAGCTCAAGGTGATTTATTGGCGATACGCTCGTCAGGCGCTTATGGTTTTTCCATGAGTTCCAATTACAACTCCAGACCGCGCATCGCGGAAGTGATGGTTGACGGCGATCAGGTTTATTTAATCCGGGAAAGGGAAAACATTGCGCAACTTTGGGTGGGCGAGCATTTGTTACCCTAACCCGACCGACACTTTACGCGACATGAAAGACAAACCATGATTAACTTCACTAAAATGCACGGGCTAGGCAACGATTTTGTCGTCATAGACGCCATCAATCAGTCTGTCGCCTTGACGCCTGAACAAATCCGTTACATGTCCGACCGTCATTTCGGCATCGGTTTCGACCAGCTGTTGCTGGTCGAAAAACCGGTCAGTAAAAACGCCGACTTCAAATACCGGATTTTTAATGCCGATGGCGGCGAAGTTGCGCAATGTGGCAATGGTGCCCGTTGTTTTGCCCGCTTTGTGCGTGATAAAAAACTCTCTGCTAAAGACGAAATACGCGTCGATACCGACTCCGGCCAATTGCTTTTGCGTTTTAATGAAGATAACCTGATAACGGTCAATATGGGCATTCCTAAGCACAAACCTGCTGAGATTCCGCTGCTTGCCGAACAGGAATCGCTGATTTATAGCGTTGTTGTACACGGGATTGAACACGCTTTTGGCGCCGTTTCCATGGGTAATCCGCATGCGGTTATTCGGGTAAATGATATTAGCGCGACCCCCGTCACTGACTGGGGAAAGCTATTGGAAAGCCATGCCGTTTTTCCTGAACGAGCCAATATCGGTTTTATGCAGGTTGTAGACCAAAATAACATTAAGCTCCGCGTTTATGAACGCGGCGCTGCCGAAACACTGGCCTGCGGCAGTGGCGCGTGTGCCGCCGTGGTGGTCGGTATAGAACAGCATCTGCTGGATCATGAAGTCAGTGTCGAACTACCCGGTGGCGAGCTACAAATAAGCTGGTCAGGTCGAGGCGAGCCGGTGTTTATGACAGGATCCGCCGTTTCTGTTTTTGATGGAGCTATCCGGCTATGAGCACACAAACTTTAGGTTTAAACGCAGCTCAAGTTGCAGACTATCTACAGCAATATCCCGATTTCTTCCATGATCATTTAAACCTGTTGGAGCTTATGAGCATCCCTCATCCCAGCGGAACTGCCGTTTCCCTGATTTTAAAACAGCTGGAGCTGTTCAGGAGCAAGCACATGGAAATGGAAAAACAGCTTAATGCCCTGATAGAAATAGCCAGGGATAATGATACCTCGTTTATTCGCATGCACAAGCTTACGCTGGCCCTGCTGGCAGCATCGACATTGGAACAAGCCGTCGCCAACCTCAATGTCGTCCTGGCCGATTATTTTCTAACCGATTTTGTCGCCGTGCGTATCATTAAACAGTGTCCCAAATTAGCCATTGCCCATTTGTTTATTGAACCCGGCAGCGAAAATCTGCTGCCGTTTCTTAAGGAACTGGCAGGCAATGAACCCAAGTGCGGCCGTCCGACCTTAGCGCAGGCTAAAGTGCTGTTCGGCGACTCGGCGGCGGAAGTGAAATCTTGCGCCATTATTCCCATGTCATTTACCGAACTGGACGGTATCCTGGCGATAGGCAGCCGTAAAGAAGACCGCTTTCATTACAGCATGGGCAATCTGTTTTTAACGCAAATGAGTGAAATAATCGGTACCCGGTTGATTGCCTTGTTACGGCAGATAGATTATGCAGGCTGACGCAGAGCTTATGTTGACTGACTTTTTCGAGCAACTGACGGTTGAAAGACGCGCGGCTGAACATACGGTTAAAAGTTATCGGCGGGATATTAAACAGTTAAACCGCTATTGCGTAACCCAGTCCATACAGCATTGGACTGATCTAACACAAAGCGATATACGGGCGCATATTGCCGGCAGGCATCGGCAAGGCATCGGTAGCGCCAGTCTGCAACGGGAACTTTCGGCCATCCGCAGTTTTTATAACTTCTTACTAAAAAACCGCCTCGCCGACAGTAATCCGGCACAGCACGTTAAAGCACCCAAGCAAGCCAGGAAACTGCCTAAGACACTGGATGTAGACCAGATAACCGGCCTGCTGGAGGCGGGCGCAAACTCGGCGTTGGAAATTCGTGATCTGGCCATGTTTGAATTATTTTATTCTTCCGGCTTACGACTTAGCGAACTGGCCGCACTTAATCTAAGCGATATTGACCTGCCTGATAATTCGCTGATAGTTCGCTCCGGTAAAGGCGGGAAAGCCAGGCTATTGCCTATAGGCAGTAAAGCCGTAACGGCGATTAACAACTGGTTGCAACTCCGTTTAAAAAATGCCGCCGTCTCTGAGTCCGCTTTATTTGTGTCAACACGCGGCACCCGGTTGGGGACTCGCAGTGTCGAACTGAGACTGGAACTGTGGTGCAAAAAAAAAGGTATAGACGAATCGGTTCATCCCCACATGCTGAGGCATTCTTTTGCCAGCCACCTGCTCGAATCCAGCCAGGATTTGAGAGCCGTACAGGAGCTGCTCGGTCATAGCAATATTAGTACCACACAGATATACACACATCTTGACTTCCAACATCTGGCCGATGTTTATGATAAAGCGCATCCAAGGGCCAAAAAAAAATCCGAATAGCTCCCGCTTCCTAGGCAAAAAAATTAAAAACCTGCTAATATGTGGCCTATTTTTTATACAAAAGCAATCTGTTTTACCAAAAAACACCCCCTCTTTAACAGGATACCGGAAATGGCAGCAAGCGAAACACTGGACGATATAAAATCTAAAGGAATACTCTGGGGCTTTGGTGTCCTTGCCCTCGTAGTTGTGGTGGTTCTCGTTATCCTGGGCGCATGGTGGGGCAGCGAACCGGGCCAGTTCAATATACAGGATGAAGCACTGAAGCGGGCAAAGGAAACCAACACCTCAGAAATGCCTGTCGGTTATACCTATACCAACACCTTGGCCCATATCGCCGAAGTCCTGTTACATAAAAGCGGCGGCTATATCACAAATGACGTCGCGCCCCCCGGCGTGTTCCTCGACAACATTTCCAACTGGGAATACGGCGCCTTGGTCATGTTGCGCGACGCCACGACCGCCTTAAGAAATCACTTTGCCAGGGATCAATCACAATCGGCTGAAGATCTTGATTTGGCGATAGCAGAACCCTACTTCTATTACGAGCACAACTCATGGGCTTTGCCGTCAACGGAGGCGGAATATCAAAAAGGGATTGATGCCCTGCATAAATATATGTCGCGTCTGCAAAAATACGGTGGCCAGGTAAAGAAAGCGCAATTTTATTCCAGAGCCGATAATCTTTGGCAGTACACGGAGGTTGTGATAAAACGTCTGGGCGGTTTGTCTACCCGTCTGAGCGCAAATAGCGCTGGCGGCAACTACGGTCCGGGGCTAACCGAACTTGAGAAACAGGCTGCCGACGAAAAAGGTACGCCGGTCGTTAAAGTATCATGGCTTGAGATAGACGATATTTTCTATGAAGCTCGAGGCGCAAGCTGGGCTTTATTGCATATTTTAAGGGCTATAAAACATGACTTTGCCGACATTCTGCTGGATAAACGGGCGATGCGTACGGTTGACATTATGATCAAGGCGATGGAAAACGCCCTGGAGCCTATATTAAGCCCGATGATTTTAAACGGCAGCGGCTACGGCCTGTTTGCCAACTATTCACTGACTATGGCGAATTATATAGCCCGCGCTAATGCTGCAGCTCTTGATTTGCGCGACATCATGAACCGAGGATAATTAATACTATGGATGAACAAATCAACTATAACCTGAAACAACTGGGCGCCTGGAAACGCATTTTTTTCATGCTGGTTTTTGCCGCCATCGGCGCGCTGATCAGAATGATACTGTGGGCCGTTATTATATTGCAGGTCGCATCCACACTGTTGACCGGGAAAGCTAATCAGAATATTCTAAGTTTCGGACACAGTCTTTCGGTCTACACTTACCACATACTGCTATTTTTGACTTACAACACGGAAACCTTGCCGTTTCCTTTTTCCGCCTGGAACCTGGAGGCGGAACTGCAACTCCCTGAAGAATAGAGATTAAGGCGCAAGGCTAAAGGGTTTTCTTGTTTTGTGTTCCCCTCACCCCAACCCTCTCCAGCGGGAGAGGGAGTTGTCTCTGCTAACTGTGGGCAGTGAGTATAAAGGTACAAGACAAAAGTTTTCCCACTTTAGCCTTTATTATTGCTCAATCCTCGTCGTCAACCTCAACCTCAACCTCAANNTCATCTTCAAACTCAGCGTCACCGTCAGTCTTTAATAAGGTTTTCAGATAACGATACAACAATCTTGAAGATCTTGGCGGCTTGGCGGCTTCGGCTTCTTTTTGAGCGTTACGCAATAGCTGCCTTAGCTGTTGTCGATCCGCATGCGGATGCTCATTGAGCAATTCCGTCAAAGCTTCATTACCCTCAGCAATGAGCCTATCCCGCCAGCGTTCGGCGATATGATGCTCTCTTACTGCGTGGGCGCTTTTGGTTTTCATACGCGCCAATTTTTCTAAAAAAGGCTCTACGTCTATTTTATTGAGCTGCCCGGTAATAAATTTCAAGAGCCGTTTTCTTGCGCCTTTATGCGGCATGCCGGAGGCTTCCACCACTGCCTTATGTATATTATCAGGAAGCTCAAGGATTTTTAATTGGCTCGCAGACAATTCGGACAACTCTTCGCTTAATGCAAAAAGCACGGCCATGTCCTTTTTTATTTGCGTTTTATTGGGGCGGACAGCGTAATAGACTATTTCGCCCTTGTCATTATATTCATATTCGTAGTCGTGTTCTTCACTCATCTTATATCAAACCATTACACACAAAAAATAACGCTACTTTACCATAGACTGTTTAATCGCTTTCCATGCTTCTAGCTTTTTCTCAAATTTTAATGCCGCNNTTTTCAGCCATTTTTCCGTTAAAAAATACTTGCTTGATGCTTTTGTGTTCGGTAAAAAAGCCCGCAAAATCATTGGATTTAATCGTCTCCAACTTTATATTGGAATCCAGGCTGCCCAAGCGATAACAGCTTTGCAATACATCCCAGACGGCTATGCCATTGTCCATCAGCAACGTCTTGCGCCGCTGATAACAAAGATTGGGAGCAAAATCCAATAACGTGCCCATAATCGGCCAAAAAGTATTTCTGGGGTGTCCATAATACTGTCGCCGAAGTAATGAAGCCTCACTGGGCATCGTTCCCAATATCAATACCCTAGCATTGCCCGAAACAATGGGGGCAAACCCATCTATATCTGCCATTGTGCTTACACCATAAAATATACTTACCGTTAAGATGCACAGATTCACAGATTAAACCTAGATAGTCTTTTTTTTGAATATTCCATCGGTTTAATCTGTGGCGTTTTATTTTTATTACTGAGTAGTTGCGTTAAATTTGCGATAATGCCCAGTCATTACTTTTATAGGATATCAGTTACCCATGTGGTTTAAAAATCTTAGCGTTTTTCGCATTACCGAAGCTTTCACCTTTACCCCGGAAGAGCTGGAGCAAAAACTTGAACCACTGTCTTTTCGNNTCGGAAGAGCTGGAGCAGAAACTTGAACCTCTAGCTTTTCGCCCCTGCGGCCCTCATGAAGAGTTTACTTTTGGGTGGACGACGCCCGTAGGGAAAACGGCGCAGCAATTAGTGCATGGTGCTAACGGCTTTATGATGCTGTGTGTGAAAAAAGAAGAACGAGTCTTGCCATCTTCAGTTGTTAACGAAATGCTACAGGAAAAAATTCTTGAAAAAGAAGAGCAGCAGGCACGTAAATTATCCAAAAAAGAACGCAGTGAAATCAAAGATGAGCTTATTTTTGATTTATTGCCCAGAGCCTTTACCTTCTCACGAAAAATTTACGCTTATATCGATCCTAAAGGTGGCTGGTTAGTCGTCGATGCGGCATCGGCAAAAAGCGCTGAGGATTTGCTCAGTTTGCTGCGTAAATCATTAGGTTCATTACCTGCCGTGCCCCTAAACACCATTGAAAAACCCATCTCAACTATGACGGCATGGTTGCTTGATAACAAAGCGCCTGACGACATTACCATTGAAGATGAATGTGAATTGCGCTCGCCCGAAGAGTCTGGCGGCATTATTCGCTGTAAACGCCATGACTTGGCGCTGCCTGAAATTAAAAATCATCTGGATACCGGCAAAGAAGTGATTAAGCTGGCCGTCAGCTGGGCTGATCGCCTTTCTTTTATTATTGATGAAAATCTGTCTATTAAACGTTTGCGCTTTCTTGATTTAATTCAGGATCAAGTTGCCGATATTGAAACGGATGATGACGCAGCCCAATTTGATGTGGATTTTTCGATTATGTCGGCGGAATTGGCTAACTTTCTGCCACGCTTGGTAGAGTTATTCGGCGGAGAAAATAAAGCATAAAAAAAGCCCGGCGGTTAAACCGCCGGGCTTTTTCTGTTCTAAAGCAATGTCGATTTATTTCAACATTGATTTTTTGAACAGGTTGTCCAATTTGCTGTTAGTGTCTTGAGCATATTGAGCTGCACGGTTAGCGGCAGATTCTGCTGCTGCTGCTTTTGATGCTGCATCTGCTGCTGCGCTTTGTGCGCTTTGTGCGTCAGATGATGCTTGTGCTACAGAAGTTTTCAACCCATCAATTTGTGATTGCAGGTTTTCGATATCTGAATTAGTTGCACAACCAACAACCAAGGTAGCAACCATGGCGATCATTGATAATTTCATTACT
>PMJA01000193.1 GCA_003158415.1 Methylobacter sp. | reverse complement strand
CAACAGGCGCGTAAATTATCCAAAAAAGAACGAACTGAAATCAAAGATGAACTGATCTTTGATTTATTACCTAAAGCATTTACCTTTTCACGCAAAATATATGCTTATATCGACCCTAAAGGCGGCTGGTTAATTGTCGACGCGGCGTCGGCGAAAAGTGCCGAGGATTTACTCAGTTTATTACGTAAATCTTTAGGCTCATTACCGGCCATGCCTCTTAATACTATCGAAAAACCAAGCACAACCATGACCCAATGGCTGCTTAATAATAAGGCACCTGACGATATCACCATCGAAGATGAATGTGAATTGCGCTCACCGGAAGAGGCTGGCGGCATTATCCGCTGTAAACGCCATGATTTATCGCTTCCTGAGATTAAAACCCATCTGGATACCGGTAAAGAAGTTATTAAACTGGCTGTTAGCTGGGCAGACCGTATTTCATTTATTATTGATGAAAATCTGTCCGTTAAACGCCTGCGCTTTCTTGATTTAATTCAGGATCAAGTGGCTGATATTGAAACCGAAGATGAGGCAGCACAATTTGATGTCGACTTTTCAATTATGTCAGCAGAACTGGCAAACTTTCTGCCACGTTTGATAGAACTATTTGGCGGAGAAAATAAGGCATAAAAAAAGCCCGGCGGTTTCCCGCCGGGCTTTTTTCTGCTCTAAAGCAATAATGATTTATTTCATCATTGATTTTTTGAACAAGTTGTCCAATTTGCTGTTAGTGTCTTGAGCATACTGAGCAGCACGGTTAGCAGCAGATTCTGCAGCTGATGCTTTTGCAGATGCATCAGCAGCTGCACTTTGCGCGCTTTGTGCATCAGATGATGCTTGAGCTACAGAAGTTTTCAAGCCGTCAATTTGTGATTGCAGACCTTCGATATCTGAATTAGTTGCGCAACCAACAACCAAGCTGGCAACCATTGCGATCATTGATAATTTCATTACTTTTTTCATAATTATTTTCCTTAAGGTGAAGTTAGTACTACAAAAAATCATTTATAACCGGAAAAGATTTTATCATTGTTTGATATATTTTCCAGCTTTATTTTATTTTTACCACTGTCCCGGTATCGACCATTTGACTTAAATGGTCGATCTGAGTGTTAGTTAATGCGATACAACCATGTGTCCAATCGAACGACTTATGAATTCTAATGTCCGCATTACCCAGGCCATGAATGCCGATTTGTCCGCCTAACGGCGTATCCTGCGGCGGTATTTCATTAAACTGATGAGCGGTGATAATACGATCGTAAGTTAGCCGATCAATGACACCTTTTTGCAGGGCTTTTTCAGCGTCGCCTACAGATGGATAAGTTAACCCAAAAAACTTTCGAAAGCCAGATCTTTCACCCACCCAGCCGATCCTGTAATCGCCAAAAGGCGTGATATTATCGCCCCGACGACCTTTTAATCCGGCACCGCCCCGGCCGATAGCGATTTCATTCAGGATTTCGAGCGTTTGCTCGCCCTTTTTAACCTCGATTTTTCGCGCCGCAGTATCGATCAGCAGCCACACATCGCTTTGTGCGGATACCGCAAAAGAAAAAAAACTACAACACAGTAATAAATAAATTCGCAACATATTAAAATCTACACTAGAAAAGGATTTTGGTGTACTTTATGACCACGTTAATTGCCGCACTAAGGAGCTATCATGCAAATAGAAACTATCACAACACAACCTTACAACGACCAGAATCCGGGCACATCAGGACTTCGAAAAAAAGTTAAGGTATTTCAGCAACCCGGCTACCTGGAAAATTTTGTCCAATCAATTTTCGACTCTTTAGAGGATTTTACCGGAAAATCCCTCGTATTAGGCGGGGATGGTCGTTATTTTAACAGAACAGCTATACAAATCATCATTAAAATCGCAGCCGCCAATGGCTTTGGCGAACTCATTATCGGTCAGGGCGGCTTGCTGTCCACGCCGGCCGCATCGCATATCATCAGAAAATATCATGCTTTTGGCGGCCTGATTCTTTCCGCCAGCCATAATCCCGGCGGCCCGGACGAAGATTTCGGCATCAAATACAATGTCGGCAATGGCGGCCCCGCCCCGGAAAAATACACCGACGCATTTTATCAGCGCAGCCTAAAGATCGACCGTTATAAAACCGCTAAAATCGACGATGTGGACTTGGACAGCATAGGCTCTCAACAAATCGGCGGGCTTAAAATCACCATTATCGACCCGGTTACGGATTATGCCGAACTCATGCAGTCTATATTCGATTTTAAGCTGCTTAGACAAAGTATTAGCTCCGGCTATATCACGCTGTTGTTTGACGCCATGAGCGCGATAACCGGGCCTTATGCAAAAAAAATACTGGTCGATATGCTGGGGGCTACGCCCGAATCGGTGATTAATGCGGAGCCGTTGGAGGATTTTGGCGGCCATCACCCCGACCCGAATTTAGCGCATGCGCACGAGCTTGCCGAGCGCATGTTCAGCGCCGATGCGCCGACATTGGGCGCCGCGTCTGACGGCGATGGCGATCGCAACATGATTACCGGCAGCCATATTTTTGTAACGCCCAGCGACAGCTTGGCTATTATGGCAGCCAATGCCCACTTAATTCCCGCTTATGCCAAAGGCATCATCGGCGTGGCAAGGTCCATGCCCACCAGCCAAGCGGTAGATCGCGTTGCCGCCAGCTACAACATACCTTGTTACGAAACCCCAACCGGCTGGAAGTTTTTCGGCAATTTGCTGGATGCAGGAAAAATAACTCTGTGTGGTGAAGAAAGCTTTGGCTCCGGCTCAGATCATGTGCGCGAAAAAGATGGCTTATGGGCGGTATTATTCTGGCTAAATTTGATTGCTGTACGGCGTCAATCTGTTGCCGACATAGTTCATGAACATTGGCAGAAATTCGGGCGGGATATTTATTGTCGTCATGATTATGAAGCCGTCGAAACCCCTATCGCCAACGGCATTGTTGAGCATTTACGCGAGCAATTGCCGACCCTGCCGGGTCAAAATTTTGGTGAATACGTCGTAAAGTTTGCCGATGAGTTCTGTTATGAAGACTCGGTAGACGGCAGTATCAGCAAAAACCAGGGCATACGCATCGGTTTTGAAAACGGCTCGCGCATCGTGTTCCGCTTATCGGGTACAGGCACAGTCGGCGCAACTTTGCGGATCTATCTGGAACGGTTTGAAGCGGATGCCGGTAAGCATGATCAGGATGCTCAGGAAGCTTTAGGCGAATTAATCAGTCTCGCCGAGCAGTTCTGTGAAGTTAAAAAACGAACCGGCAGAACCGAGCCTAATGTTATGACTTAACAGTAAAACACCGGGTGAAAGGCGCAAGGCTCAAAAAGTTCACCTTTCACCTTAATGTGATTTCCGAAAAAGAACATCCCTTTAAGAATTTGATTCGTAGANNGTAGAAAAGCAAAGTCCACGAAAAGCACGAAAGACACGAAAAAAGTAGCCGAAATTATACGCCGCCATATCTTTCGTGCTTTTCGTGTCTTTCGTGGACAAACTCTTTTGGTAAATTAATTATTGGAAATCGCCTTACTCCTCTAGATATTCATGCTATGCGCAATATCGTGCAATAAACAAATCAAAAGAACCCCCGCCGCAATCAAGGCAATTTGTTGCAATGAGGTCTTCATGTCGGTCTTTTTATGCAATGACGGTATTAAATCGGCGACCGCTATATAGATAAAACTTGAAGCCGCTAAAGCCAGGAAGTAGGGCAGGCTGTCATGTAAATCTTCCAGGCTGAAGTAAGCCAACACTCCGCCCAGCACTGTCGTCAAGCTGGCCAATATATTGTAAAAAAGCGCCTTGCCCCTGGAATAGCCGCTATCCAATAAAATGGCGAAATCACCGACTTCTTGCGGAATCTCATGCGCCGCAACCGCCAAACTGGTGACTATGCCTAATTGCACATCGGTTAAAAACGCGGCGGCAATTAACACGCCATCGACAAAGTTATGAATACTATCGCCAAGAATAATTAGCGCACCCGCCGACTGGGCATTGCCGTGACTGTGGTGTCCGTGCTCGTGAGCATGCTCGTTGTCATGTCCCTCATCGCCGTGCGCCTCGCAACTGCCGTAATGGCAATGCCGCCAAATCAACAGTTTTTCCAGCACAAAAAAACCGAGTATCCCGGCCAAAATGGTTGCCGATAAGGACTGGAACTGTTCCGGCCTGACTTTTGCAAACGCCTCGGGAATCAAGCCCCAAAANNCGCAGCAATAAAAAAACAGCGGCCGCCATCACGCTTAATACCCCGCCGACGGCGGTAAATATGATAATTAATATCAATAAATTCACTACGTTAGTCTCTCCATATTAATGTCGCCATGCGCCCTGTTTGGTTATCCCTGCGATAAGAATAAAACCGTTTATGCTCAGTCACCGTACAGTGTGCGCCGCCATAAACGCTATTTATGCCCAACATGGATAGCTCAATTCTAGCCAACTGATAAATGTCCGCCAAGCACTTGCCGCCGCCCTGCTGTTTAAAGGCAGGACTGTAGGCTGCTGATTTTTCCAGGAAAGCATCACGAACTTCTGCGCCAACTTCAAAACAATCAGGCCCGATTGCAGGCCCTAGCCATACCAGGAAATTCCGCTGCTGCATTGCCGCGATTGTGTTGCTAATCACGCCCGCCAACAAGCCCCGCCAACCGGCATGGATTGCCGCCACTTGCATGCCATCCGTAGAACAAACCAGCAACGGCAAGCAATCTGCCGTCATCACTGCACAGACTACGCCTGATTCATCCGTATAAGTGGCATCGGCTTGTTGCAAGGCAGCTATTTTTACAGCTTTAACGGCGCGATTACTGTGTATTTGATCCAGCCATACGGGTTCGGCGGGCAAATCCAGCATACCCCTGATAATCCGCCGGTTTTGCATAACTTTATCAGCCGCATCACCGACATGGGTGGCAGGGTTAAGGCTAAAATAAGGCGCTGGACTGACGCCGCCGGTGCGCAAGGTGGTCGCGGCATGGATATTGGCGGGTGCAGGCCAGTCGGGAACCAGCCAGGGTTTAATCCTGGTCATTATCGGCCAAGGCGTCCAATAACCTGACCATATCGTCGGGTAAAGGCTGCTCCCATTCGCAATAATCATCCGTCACCGGATGCCGCAAACCCAATTTCGCCGCATGCAATGCCTGGCGCTTAAAGCTGCGCAATTCTTTTTCCAGTCGCTCGCTGCAATCGGCCGGCATTTGAAAACGCCCGCCATAGACCTGGTCGCCCAGCAGAGGATAACGAATATGGGCCATGTGTACACGAATTTGATGGGTGCGGCCCGTTTCCAGCTTAACCTGAACCAGGGTATGTCGGGTAAAGCGCTTCACCACACGATAATGCGTGATGGCAAATTTACCGGACTCCTTGACCGCATAGCGCTTGCGATCAGTAGGATGCCGGGCGATAGGCTCGTCTATCGTCCCGCCTGCAGTCATCCGTCCCCTGGTAATCGCTAAATACTCGCGGGTAATGGCTCTATCTTGTAACTGTTGCGTCAGACTATTATGGGCTTGCAATGTTTTTGCAATCATTAGTAAGCCGCTGGTTTCCTTATCTATCCTGTGTACTATGCCAGCTCTGGGCAATGTCTCCAGTGTTGGCTCATGGTTCAGCAAAGCATTTAACAGCGTGCCGTGCCAGTTTCCCACCGCCGGATGCACCACCATGCCTGCCGGTTTATTGACAATTAATAAGCTGTCGTCTTCAAAAATAATATCTAAAGGGATGGCTTCAGCTTCAGAGGTTATTACCACTTCCGCTTCGGCATCCAGCGTAATCGCTTCGCCACCCTCAAGTTTGTCCTTAGGCTTAAGTGATAAACCGTTGACCTGCACTCGCCCGGCCTTAACCCAGGTTTGCAGTTTACTGCGCGAATAATCCGCAAACAGTTCGGCCAGCACTTGGTCTAAACGCATGCCCGCCATTTCGTAAGGCACTTCTGCTGTTAATCTTGTCATAACAAGTTCTTCTGAATAACCCATAGTTAAGTTATACTCGCAAGATACTTTGCTCTTAAGTATCGCCATTTATCCCGCGAGAAAACCTCTAATGTTACAACGTGTCGTTAGCACTATGCGATTAATTTTAATTAAATTTTTATTTATCTGCTGTTTAGGCCTGTCTGTTCAGGGCTGTGGAATGCTTAAAGATGTCTTTTCCAGCGATTCCGACTCCTCAAAGGACAAAGATGAATATGCCGATTGGACCTCCATAAAATTCCGCACCCAGGCTCAAACTGCGATGGATACGGGCAGTTACGAGAAAGCCATCAAGCTCTATGAGGCCCTGGAATCTCGTTATCCTTTCGGTACGGATTCCGCCCAAACCCAACTGGATGTTGCTTACGCCTATTACAAAAATAATGATTCCGACTCGGCAATCGCTGCCGCAGACCGCTTCATAAAACAGAACCCTCGAAGTCCCGGTGTAGATTACGCTTTTTATTTAAAAGGCCTGGTCAATTACAACCGGGGCATAGGCTTTATCGACCGGTTCCTGCCCACGGACACCTCACAACGCGATCCGGGCACCGCCAGGGATGCCTTGGCCAATTTTGAAGAACTGGTACGCCGGTTTCCGCAAAGTAAATATGTAGCCGACGCTCGGTCACGCATGATTGCGCTTAAAAGCAATCTGGCCATGTATGAAGTCCACGTCGCCCGCTATTACATGAAACGTAAAGCTTATGTCGCCGCCGTCGACAGGGCGTCGATCGTGATTGAAAAATATAACGGCACCGCAGCCGTTCCTTATGCCTTACAGGTGTTACAGGACGCTTACACTAAGCTTGAGATGACCGACCTTGCCAAAGATACCGCCCGAGTTTATGAGCTTAACTATCCTAACGGCCCGCCCGTACCCGA
>PMJA01000276.1 GCA_003158415.1 Methylobacter sp. | reverse complement strand
ACGCCAACTGATGGATGACGGTTCAGTGGAAGCGGCGCTGGAACGCTTACGTGTCGGCGGTCATCTTTATGAGCAGGATGGCGCGACCTGGTTTGCATCCAGCCGCTTAGGCGATGAAAAAGACCGGGTAGTGGTTAGGGAAAACGGCCAGTACACGTATTTTGCGTCGGACATTGCCTACCACATGCACAAGCTGGATCGCGGCTTTGACCAGATTATCGATATTTGGGGCGCCGACCATCACGGCTATGTGCCCAGGGTCAGGGCGGCCATTCAAGCACTGGGCGCCGATGAATCCAAGTTAAAAGTGTTGTTGGTGCAATTTGCCGTGCTTTATCGGGGTGAAGAACGCGTGCAAATGTCGACCCGTTCAGGCGAATTTGTCACCCTGCGGCAGTTACGCAACGAAGTGGGCAAGGATGCGGCGCGTTTCTTTTATGTGATGCGAAGGTCTGAACAGCACATGGATTTCGATTTAAAGCTGGCAACATCAAAATCCAACGAAAATCCGGTGTTTTATGTGCAATACGCTTATGCCCGCGTGTGTAGTGTCTTGCGTCAACTGGATGAAAAAGGCTGGGAAAGGAATCTGCTACAAGGCATGGACAATCTGGCAAAATTGACTGAAGAACATGAGGTACTGTTGCTGGGAACCTTAGCGCGCTACCCTGAAGCGCTGGAACGTGCTGCATTGCAGCATGAACCGCATCAGTTGATTCATTATCTGCGTGATCTGGCGCATGAATTTCATACGTATTACAATGCCCATCAGTTCCTCGTTGACAATGCCGGCATCCGCAATGCCCGATTAAACCTGATTTGCGCGGTAAAACAGGTGTTGGCCAACGGCTTAGGTTTATTAAATATCAATGCACCCGAATCCATGTGATGTCCAGAGATTATAAACCCAGACCTAAAGGCAAATATGCCGGGCAGCGCAGACAAAAATTCGACCGCGAACCGGGTATCGGCTTGTGGAAATGGATACTGATTACGGCGATCATTATTTCATTCATCGTCTTTCTGGTTTATTTGCGCAGCACCGGCTCCAAACCGACAACCACGCCACCGGAATCGCAAGCGATACTGGAGGAAAACACGGCCGCCAAAGAACAAAAAAAGCCTGAAGTTAAACCGGGGCCTAAAATACCGCAATTTGATTTTTACACCATTTTGCCTGAAAAAGAAGTCGTGGTGCCCGAGTACGAAATTAAAACCCGTACGCGGGAAGAACATGTGGGTAAAGCTAAGGAGGCGCATTATATACTACAGGCCGGCTCTTTTAAGACCTTCAAGGAAGCGGATGGCTTAAGAACCAAGCTTGCGGCTATGGGCATGGAATCGACGGTACAGAAGGCAAAAATCGGCAGCGTCAACTGGTATCGGGTCAAAATGGGGCCTTATACCCAGATGCCCAGCATTAACACGATCAGAGCACGGTTAAGGCAGAATGGCATTGATGTGATTATTACCGAGACCGGCGATTAAGTTAAGACGTAGGTACTAATAACGCTTAATGAGCTGCCGGTAATAATCGGCTTCAGCTGTTTTGCCGCGTTTTGTGACGCCGCTGAGGTAAATGTGGGCTTTCTTTAATAACATGGCAACCGCCGCCTGCTGGTTTTCGTTAGATAATTTGCCGCCAGCTATGATTTTTTGCAGGGCGTCGATGCGGAACCTGTCCATGCCCCAGAGCTTTTGCGATAGCTGATCGTCATGCCCGCCGTGCTTTTTTATTTGCGGCTCTGCAATCAATAAAACCGGGTAGCTTGCCGTTATTCTGAGCCACAAGTCATAATCTTCACAAGCAGGCAAGCGGGTATCAAATAATCCAATATCTGTAAATACCGAGCGATGTATCATGATGGTAGACGGCGACATTGCGCATAAAGGCAAGCACCGGGTAAATATCCAGCCGCCGGTTTTGGCGTATTTTTTGGCAGGATTAACATGAACGCCATTGCGTATCCATAGCTCTTCGGTGTGACAAACCCGGCTATCAGGATGGGCGGCTAACGAGGCCGTCTGCCGGGCCAGCTTTTCAGGCAGCCATTCATCGTCGGAGTCTAAAAACGCCAGCCAGTCGCCGGTTGTATGCTGTACGCCAATATTACGTGCGCTGCTGACGCCGCAGTTTTCCTGGCGATAATAGCGAACCTCTGGAAATTCGTTGCGTACCATCACATCGGTGCCGTCGGTAGAGCCGTCATCGATGACGACTACTTCAGTCGGCGGTAAGGTTTGAGCTAAGACGGACAATAACGCCCGCCTCAGCAATTCACAGCGATTGTAGGTGGGGATAACAACTGAAATAGTCATAAAACTGTTAAATGTCGTTGATCCAGCACATTGCCCTTTAGTTACTTTTCGGATTTATAATAGCTCTGAGGGTTTCTGTTCCGTCGCTGTTGGCGGCGTTTTTAAGAAAAATTTGTTTTAAACGGTTAAAGGCCGACCATAAGCTTGTATCCATAACCACCTGATTGCCAATGGAAACAATGACCCTGGTTAGTTCGGGGAGTTTGTTGTCGGTCGCGGCTATGTAAATGGGATGCACATAAAGAACGGTCTTGCCCATCGGCAGAATAATCATGCGCCCCATTTCAACCTTTGAACCGTGTTGATCCCATAGCGTGTATTGCTCGGAAATTTCAGCGCTTTGGTTAATCAAGGCTTCAACCTGTGCAGGCCCATTGACCTGTACGTCCTTACCGAACTTGTAAACGGTAATGCCGGGCTTGTAATCGAGGCCGCAATTGGTTTTATCCAGTGTTCCGGCAACACCTATCATGCTGAGATTGTTTCTGTTAACCGGCGTCATCGGGTTAATTAAGACAAATTCTTCGGTATCATTGCAGTTGCCGAAATCCATGGTCTGATAATAAGGCAATACCTGTTGTCCCCGGACATCGGCTTGCGCCCAAGTTTCAGCCTGTTCGTAGAATAATTCGGGACTTAGTTGATGATATTTGGCATACACTTTCATCTGCAGATAATAAAGATCACGGGGATAACGCAAGTGTTTCTTCAATTCGACAGGTATTTCGTCCAGGTTTTTAAAGAGCCCAGGATATGCGTTGCTGTAGGCCTGGATAATGGAGTCTGACGGATCCGAAATATAAAAATCAACATCGCCGTCATAAGCATCAACAACAATCTTGACGGAGTTGCGGATGTAGTTGAAATGCTGCTTTCCTTCCAGGAAGTCCTCGTCTTCGGGTTTGGAAACAGGGTATTTGTCGGATAAGGTGTAAGCATCCTGTATCCAGTAAAACCGATCCTTGTCAACAACCAGATAAGGGTCTTTGTCCAGATGCAGATAGGGGGTCAAGCGATGGATGCGCTCGGTTATATTCCTGCGTATCTTGAGCTTGCTCTGCGTCGATATATTGGTTGAAAAGAATACTTTTTCATCTTTTAAGTAAATGGCAAATAAGGCTTTTTTGAACAGGGATGAAATGGGGATACCGCCCGCACCATGGTAAACTTTTTCGGTGACAGGATCGGAACCGGCAATGCCTTCGATTTTAAGTTGGTTGGGGACTATGGCGTAGTCGTACTGTCCCTGTCCGTAATAGATGTCCGGATGGCTGACACTGAAGCCGACATCGGAGTACAAATTTAAGTCACGTAAATACCAGACCAACGGATTGCCTGCATCCTGGGCGGCGGCAGTGACAACGGCGCCATAGCCGTGGGTATAGCGCAAATGGATGTTTTCCCAGTTTTGCGCGGCGGGCGGCAGCTTTGATGTGTTGACTTCCCTGGCCGCTAGGTCAACCTGCCGGGTATGGTCGAGTATGAAATAACGGTCTTCATCGGCAGACAGGATGCTGTAATAAGGCCTTATCTCCTGCAACTGCTTATAGCTGTATATGATGAATTCCCTGTCCCATACCGGAATATTCTCAAAATGTTTTTGCGTACTCCATGTGGAAATATCCTCGGCTGCATTCGGATTAATCGTCATATCAACCGTTTTGACATTATTCAAATCGTAAGCCGCCAGCGTCGCATCAATATTCTGCTGCATAAAGGGTTTGTTGGATTTGACCGGATTCGGGTTGACGATATATTTTTGGATTAAATCAGGTATCAATTGAATCTCAGGTAATTCCAAGACGCCAAGAAAAGCAATGACCGATATTAAAAAGGGCGCTTTGATACGATGTTTTTCTGAAAAAATAAACAAGACAGCGGATACGGCTGTCGCAAGAAAGGTCACTATCCCTAACCATATCAGCGGAAGTTTATAACGTATTTCTACAAATCCGGGGCCGTAAAACACCGGTTCGTGGATGTCGGTATAAAGCAGTGAGAATCGTTGCAGCATGAATCCCCAGACCACAAAAGCAACTATAAATCCGATTAACACGGTTAAATGCACTTTAGCGCCCACGGAAAATTCTTTGTTTTGATTGGGTACAAAAATATGCTCCAGCCAATACAGAACGCCAACCATAGAAAAGATTAAAATGCTGGTTATCAGCAGCTCTTTCTCAATCAGCATATAGATTGGATAAAACAGCATATAGAAACTGACGTCGTTTCCGTATACCGTTTCCGTAACGCCCGAATGACTGCCGAAAAAATACAGTAATGACGTTTCCCATTGACTATAAAAAGGGACGGCGACAAAGACGGCCAGCGCGAGCGCTATAGGCGTGTAAATTTTTACCGAACCACTCATGAAGACATCGGCAAAGCGTTGAAAGCGCTGGCGTTTATCCAGATTATTAAGGACTTCGTCGGGCGGGTTTAAACCCAGATAGCGCGATGCGATCCAGAAATGAAAAAAGAAAATGGCAAAAAATGCCAGCGTTACCCCGCCGGAAATAAAAAATTTGTAGAGCAGCCTTAGCCAGAAGTAGGTTTCAAGTTTTAATGATTGATACCACCACCAGTCAACAAACAGATCAAGAAATATGAAATGGAAGGTGACATATAAAATGATGGCGATGACAAGCGTCGCTCCAAAAAGCGCGGGTAAAAACTTCAGGTTCCGCATAGTGTCCTCAAATAAGTAGCAGTGTTAACGATGTTGGAGTGGCCTTCATGTTGCGCCTCCGGTACATCTAAATCCGGTCGACATATTGTTGTTTATATTCTAACACCCAATAAGCGGGTAGTAATGATTCGAATTCCAGCGATAACCATTAACCCGCCTTCTGAATAATCTCGTAGGCTTTGGTGATTTTTTGGGTTTTTTCCTTGGCTAGCCGCATCATTTCCTCGGGCAAACCTTTGGCGACCAGTTTATCCGGATGATTTTGGCTCATTAAGCGTCGATAGGCTTTTTTGACATCGGCTTTGTCGGCAGCAGGCATTAACCCTAAAACGCCGTAAGCGTCCTGTAGAGTTTTTTGCGGCGCCTTTGGGGTGGGCGAACCTTGTTCGTAAAAACGTTGTTGCGCTTGCAGCCGTATTTTCAAGCGTTCATAGTCAAAGCGGGAAATTCTTAAGTGACTGCAAATATGCAAAAGCAGCTTTTCTTCGCTAAGCGCCAGTGTGCCGTCCGCAAAGGCGGCCTGTAGCTGGATTTCCAAAAACATGCGTATTAAATCGGTGTGCCTTTGACACTCTTTGTAAAACTGAGCCAAGACCGCATCCAGCGGAAAATCAGCTTGCTTGCCCTGCTGAAAAAGATTGATTGCGGTAGCACGCATATCGGAGGCCAATGCCATTTTATCCATGACACGGTTGGCCAGCGAAATTTCTTCAGGCGAAACATGACCGTCGGCTTTGGCAATATGGCCCATGACTGCAAAGGTGGCGGTAAAAAAGGCCGTTTGTACGCGCTGCCGATCGCCGGAATTAAGGCGGGCATCGATTTCTAAGCCGGTAAAGCCCTTGCCAAACTGATGCCCGACGGACGCGCCCAAAATGGCGCCGAGCGGCCCGCCTATCAGGAATCCGAAAGCGCCGCCCACCACTGTGCTAAACCAGTTCATTGTTATCAATCCTGTTCCGCAAAGAATAATGTTAAAATTATAACATCAACCCTACCCAAAACTTAGCGAGGACTTTATGACCGCTCCAGCAGCCCTATACCAATCGACATTGTCTTCTCTAAAACTCCGCGCTCGCGGAAAAGTGCGCGATATTTACGATATTGATGATAAGCACATGCTCATTGTGACGACCGACAGGCTTTCGGCATTTGATGTGATTTTGCCTGATCCGATTCCCGGTAAAGGCCGCGTCTTAACCCGTATTTCCAATTTTTGGTTTAATAAATTGCAGTCTATTATGCCCAACCATTTATCCGATATTCCATTGGAACAGGTGGTGCCTGATGCTGACGAGCGCGCCCAGATTGAGGGACGGGCTATTGTGGTTAAGCTGTTAAAGCCGCTGCCGGTAGAAGCCATCGTGCGGGGTTATCTTATCGGTTCCGGTTGGAAAGATTACCAAAAATCAGGCACAGTGTGCGGCATTAAATTGCCTGAAGGTTTACAGCAAGCGCAGCAATTGCCCGAGGCCATTTATACGCCGTCGACCAAAGCCGCCGTCGACCTGCATGATGAAAACGTTTCATTTGAACAAACCGTTGCCTTGCTGGGGCAGGATCTGGCTGAGCAAGTGCGTGACGCCAGCTTGAAATTGTACAAAGTGGCGGCAGCTTATGCCAAAGAACGAGGCATTATTATCGCCGATACCAAATTTGAATTCGGCGTTGATGACGCAGGGGGTTTATGCCTAATTGATGAGGCTTTAACGCCCGATTCATCACGGTTCTGGCCCGCCGACCAATATAAGGTGGGCATTAGCCCGCCCAGCTTCGATAAGCAATATATACGCGATTATCTGGAAACGCTGGACTGGAATAAAACTGCACCCGGCCCTGCACTGCCCCCCGAAGTGGCGGCGTTCTGCGCGGAAAAATACCGCGAAGCTGAAATCCGACTCACTCAAGATCCACAGTTGTGAGTAAACAATTCATACAATGATGCTGAAGCCAACCCTAAGAAATAATATTCAGATGAATAACAATCAGACCAAACCGCCCGAATACAGCCCAAACGTAGGCTGGGCAGGGCGCAGAGAATTGCTGGCGTGGGCTTTATATGATTTCGCCAACTCCGGTTACACCACCGTGGTGCTAACCACGATATTCAGCGCCTATTTCGTCGGCGTGGTAGCGGGTGAGGCGCAAGGCGTCACCCCCGGTTTATCGACGCTGCTGTGGTCGCTGGCTATTGGCATCGCCAATTTTATCGTTATGATCTGCGGCCCGGTGATCGGCGCGATTGCCGATCACCGGGCGTGCAAAAAACTGTTTCTGCTGGTGTCTTCGGTCGGCTGCATCGCGGCAACCGCCGGGCTTGCGCTGGTAGGCCCCGGCGATATAGGGTTGGGCATGGTGCTGGTGACGCTGTCGGCGACCATGTATGCCAGCGGCGAAAACCTGATTGCGGCTTTTCTGCCGGAGCTCGTGCCTGAAGAGGCTATGGGCAGGCTGTCGGGTTACGGCTGGAGCCTGGGATATTTTGGCGGTCTGCTAACTTTGGGGATTTGTTTGGCTTATATTACTTGGGCCAAGCAACAGGGTTTGTCTGCAACCCATTATGTTCCTGTTACCTTGCTGATTACCGCCGCCATCTTTGCCTTGGCGGCCATGCCTACTTTTATCTGGCTACGCGAGCGGGCGATACCCGCCGCCTGGGATCGGAGCCGCTCCAGTCTACAGATCAGTTTTGCCCGCTTGGTGCAAACCTTTAAAGAAGCGGCGCATTTTCGTGACCTGCTCTGGTTTTTGATTACGTTGGGCGTGTATCAGTCCGGCGTCAGCACGGTGATAGTGCTGGCTGCGATTTATGCGCAGGAGGTTATGGGTTTTGATACCCAGTCGCTGATTATCCTGATTATGGTGGTCAATGTGACGGCGGCGGTCGGCGCTTTTATTTGCGGGCACTTACAAGACCGAATAGGGTCGGTGTCGACGCTGGCGATGACACTGGTCATCTGGATTATTGCGGTGATAGTGGCGTTATTGGCCGACAAGTCCGCCGATATGTGGATAGCCGGAAATATTATAGGTTTAGCCATGGGCTCAAGCCAGGCGGTAGGCCGGGCTTTAGTCAGCAAGTTTTCACCAACCGAGCGAGCGGGCGAATTTTTAGGTTTGTGGGGTTTGGTCAATCGTTTGTCGGCTATCGCCGGGCCATTGAGCTACGGGCTGATTAATTACTGGAGCCACGGCAATCACCGGATGTCATTGTTGTCGACCTTAATGTTTTTTATCGTCGGTCTGGCGTTGTTGGCCAAAGTCGATGAAAGCCGGGGCAAAGCGGCGGCAATCAGATCCGGCGCGGCAGCTTAATACACAATGTAATTCCTTTAATTGTATGTTGCTTGATAATTCACTATGATTGCAGCCTGTTACCTACACATTATATCAACGAGAGAAAACATGAAATTAATAACAGCGATCATTAAACCGTTCAAAATGGATGATGTGCGGGAAGCGTTATCCGAAATAGGGGTTGCAGGCGTGACTGCAACGGAAGTTAAAGGCTTCGGCCGCCAGAAAGGCCATACCGAGCTGTATAGAGGCGCCGAATATGTGGTCGATTTTTTGCCAAAAGTTAAGCTGGAAATTGCCGTTGCCGATGACATGGTGGACAAAGCCGTGAGCACGATTGTTAAAGCCGCCAACACCGGAAAAATCGGCGATGGCAAAATATTTGTGTCCAATTTAGAGCAGGTTGTTCGAATCAGAACAGGTGAAACCGGAGAGGATGCCATCTAAAGTCGCTTAGGAAAGAGAATGTTTTTTACCAATAATAATAATAATAATAAGTTACTACTGTCTGGATTGTTGATGCTGCCCGTAGCGGCATCGGCGGCTGAATTAAACCAAGCCAATACGGCCTGGATATTAACATCGACGGCATTGGTTTTGTTTATGACCATTCCCGGCCTGTCATTGTTTTATGCCGGCTTGGTCAGAAGCAAAAACGTGCTGTCGGTGTTAATGCAGTGTTTTGCCATTACCTGCGTGGTGTCCATACTTTGGCTGGCGGGTGTCTACAGTTTTATTTTTGCCAACGGCGGAGACCTGCAAAAGTTTATAGGCGGCGCGTCTAAGGTCTTTTTGCCGGGCATAGGTACGGGATCAATGACAGGCAATATTCCTGAATCGGTTTATTTCATGTTTCAAATGACCTTTGCCATTATTAGCCCTGCGTTAATTGTCGGCGCGTTTGCCGAGCGCATGAAGTTTTCGGCCATGCTGTGGTTTAGCAGCTTATGGCTGATTATTGTGTATATGCCAGTCTGTCACTGGATTTGGGGCGGCGGCTGGTTGGCCGACTTGGGTGTAATGGATTTTGCAGGCGGCATTGTTATTCATATCAATGCCGGTGTCGCCGCGTTGGTTTCTGCGTTAGTGTTAGGCAAAAGAAAAGGTTTTCCAACCATGGCTATGCCGCCGCACAATATGACTATGGTAGTCACCGGCGCCGGTATGTTATGGGTGGGCTGGTTCGGCTTTAATGCCGGCAGCGCCTTGACCGCAGACGGACACGCGGGCATGGCTATGTTGGCCACACATATCGGCGCGGCTGCCGGGGCTTTAACCTAGATGTTTATCGAATGGAAACGTTTCGGCAAGCCCAGCGTTTTAGGCGTCGTTACCGGCATGGTGGCGGGCTTGGGTACAATTACCCCGGCATCCGGTTTTGTCGGCCCGGTAGGCGCGTTGGTGATAGGTGTTACTGCAGGGTTTGTGTGTTTTTATGCCACCCAATATGTAAAACGCAAACTGATCATTGATGATTCTTTGGACGTATTTCCCGTGCATGGCGTAGGCGGCATTACCGGTTCCTTATTAACCGGTGTTTTTGCAGCTGGTAGTCTGGGCGGCCTGGGTTTGGCTGACGGCGTCTCCATCATGGATCAGGTCGGCGTACAAGCTTTAGCTATTGTGGTGACAGGGCAATCGCATTAAAACTCT
>PMJA01000111.1 GCA_003158415.1 Methylobacter sp. | reverse complement strand
GATTTTGGCAAGTTTTGGGCGTGGCGACAGGCGACCCAAGTGGAAGACCAATACGCCACCGAAGCCATCGAAGCCCACAACCAGTTGATGTTTGACGTGGTGGAACGCTATTTCAACGAACTGGAAGCAGAAGACGAAGTTAACTTTGCCCAAACCGAAAAACAGGCCGCTCAAAAACAGCAGGAACAAATTAAAAAACAATATGCCAAGCAAGTGGTAAAAGTCACCGATCTCTATGCGATAGAAGCGCGACTGGATCAAGTCATTGCCGCCGAGATTGTAGCCGAAAGCAAGCGCGTCACCGCCCAGGACAGCCTTAGGGAATTAACCGGCGTGACGCCTGCGCCACTCAGCAGGCTGAAGGACGTTGTTGACTACCCTGAAATCCAGGGCAATCTTCAACAATGGGTGGAAATGGCGCAAAGTCAAAATCCGGCCATCTCCGCAAAGCAAAAAGCCGTACAAGCGGCGGAAGCTTATGTGACCGCTCAAAAAGCAAAATACTTGCCGACCGCTGATTTGCAGCTTAACTACTACAACACCAACACCGGCTATCAAAGCACCCAATCCCCGCCCTATCAAGTCCAAACGGCGGCTATCAACGTCAACGTGCCTTTGTTTTCAGGCGGCATCACCACTAATCAGGTGTCCGAAGCCCGGCATCGCTTGCAAATCAGCAAAAATGACAACGACACCGCTATGCGCGCTATTACTAAGGAAACTAGCGACGCCTTTCTTAGCGCTAATGCCGCAGCAAGAGGCATCAAAGCCTCACAAAAAGCACTGGACTCCGCCGGCAAATCACGGGAAGCCATGGAACGCGGCTACCAGCTTGGCGTAGTGACCATCGGCGATGTCATTAAGTCGCAACAGGATGAGTTTTCGGCTAAAAAAGATTTTGCGCAAGCCAAATACAGCTATATCAAAAATCGCATCCGTTTTATGCACGCCATCGGCTCAATCAGCGAAGATAATTTGCACGAAGTCAACAATTGGCTGGGAAAGTAAGGTGATTTCCGAAAAAAAATATCTATGAAAATCATAGCTAAAAAGTGTCATATTTTTATACACCTCCGACAACAACCGCCTGGCGCAGCGCCAAACAAGCTAACACGTTACATATCAATAAGATATACTATTTACAGAAGGTTACAGAACCTTACAGAATGACTGATCAGCTACGGCGAAAGCAAAAAGCACCGATTTAACCCGTATCGTGTAAAGTTTTTGTCATATTACTCATTTTTGTCGCCATATAAACAATTCCAATACACCCAAATAGGTCACCGTCCACAGTCGACGGGCACTCCACGAATGGCTCAACCTGACTCTGCTACGCTTTAATCGAGAAATCACCCACCCTATCGGCTCAAAAAGTGTCAGGAAATTTTACACTTCCGCATTAAATACCAAGCACGGAACCTGACAAATCCACTTTAATATTGATATATTGATAGCTTGCAATTATTGGCATAAGTTGTGCTATTTGGAAATACTGAGCAATAGACTTGGTTTTATCATACCTTTGCTCTTTTTATTATAGTGAGACACGTATCCCGAATTAACGCTCTATCGACGCTTGCTTGCTGAGTATAAAAGTTGATTGGACTATAAAAATTTGGTATTTTTGTCGCCGTTTCTAAACTCTACTTAATTTTTAAGGATACCTAGCATGCGTAAACTGATCTCTTTAGCTTTACTTTTTTTAGCAACTGCTCCTGTATTTGCAGCAGTTCATGCAGGTGTTGTACCTGAGCCTGAAGTGTTAGGCATGCTCGCCATAGGTGGGGTTGCGCTGCTGCTGGCGCGTCGTAAAAAATAAGCGGGTCGGCATGGGGCGCCATTCAGGCGCTTCATGCCATTTTGGGTCATTGTTTAGTTTTTTCTTGCGTTACCCGTTAAAAAACATATAATACCGATCCTAGCGCGCCAAAATGGTGCATACTAATTAAAAATACTTTATAATCAATACATTGAAATTTTATATCGCTTGTGGGCTTAGATATAAAAAACGGCAATATAAACACTAAAGCTAAAACTATCGTAAGGTAGTGACAGAAAGTTACGGATCCTAAAATTCCAGGATAGCCGAACCGCCGAATGTGACTTCGTAAAAGTCATGTACGGCGGTTCGGCTTTTTTTTGTCCGGACGTTGTCAATTGCGGACGCCGAGTAACAATACATTGATTGTAAAGTATTTTTTCATGCGATTCCCCTGGTGTTCCAGGCAATACTAAACACTTAATAAATTCGGTTCTCTAAAAATAATAATCAGGAGTTATTTCATGTCTCAGCCCCCTATAGTTACTGTTACATATAGTTACTACGGCACCGCTAATGTGCCAAGCTACCTTGATATTACATTCACCAATAACCCTATTTTTGGCACGGGTATTTACGATGCCTGGTGTGGTGATGCAAATACCTATATAGATTTGTATGGCCCAGCTAATGGGCCATTTACGGGAACATTCAATGCCGCCGTATATTCGATTAATGAACTGTCCTCAAACGTAAACACTATATTTCCAAATGGTATACCCAGCATACAAAACCTTGATGAGATAAATTGGCTTATCAATCAAAACTTCAGTTTGCCCGGAACCGGCTATACCTTCCAGGAAGTCCAGTCGGCGACTTGGTCGTTGCTGGGGCAAAACTGGCAAGCGGCGGCAGCATTAGAAGGATATAACGCCGCTTCAACAGCAGGATGGGTTGTTAATGCGGCTTTTACTAACGCAGTCAATGCGTTAGACGCAGCGGCCGCGTTACACAGTAACTATGTTCCTAATATTACTGACGGCAACCCTGCCGACGCCAATATCCTGATGCTACTTGCTCCTACATCCGGTGGAGTCGCTCAACAAGCCACCTTGGTGTCAGTGGAATCGGCAGCTCTGGGCGATTTCGTTTGGAATGACACTAACGGCGACGGCATTCAAAACGACGGCGTCCATTTAGGTATTGCCGGTGTCGTGGTTAATCTGGAGCGGGATGGCACCATCCTGCAGACGACGACCACAGACCAAAATGGTCATTATGAATTTGTCGGGCTGGCGCCGGGCTTGACTTACCAGGTACAAGTGGTGGCGCCTAGCGGTGACATTTTCACCAAACAGTATGCAACGGGGCCCGATGCAAACAACACGGTAGCGAATGACTCCAACGTGAATGCCCAGGGTTTATCGGGTACTATCATTTTGAATCCGGGGCAAAACAACACTACTATCGACGCGGGCTTGATTCAACTGAGTTCGCTGTCCGGCACGGTGTATGAAGATGATTTGGGCACCGGCAGCCTAGTTACCGGAGGAACTCCTGGA
>PMJA01000080.1 GCA_003158415.1 Methylobacter sp. | reverse complement strand
TATTTAACATCACTCAAGTTAGTTTTGAATAAAATCGTTTTACCAACTATAAGCACTCGCCATTTTCCCCATGATTTCAAATTCGAATACTCTTTTTGCTGCTGTGCCAGTTCAGTAGGCCGGAATAAGGCTTTTTCGTGCGCAAGCAAGAAAAAGCGTTTCCGGCACACCGTTGCGCACGAAAAGCCGGAAACGCCACCCGCGCTACGCTTGGGCGGTCTTATTCCGGCCTACGCCTGTTTCACTGCCAATAAGTTAAGGCATTAAAAACCGGAGTACAACGGCTTTAGTCGTTGTTGTGCCTATAGCCGTTCGGCTGATAGCAACAACTAAAGCCGTTGCACTCCCGCTTAACTGTGGGCAGTGAAGCGGGAGCTTGGGTACGAGTGCAAATTTTTGTCCCGGCTTAAGTTAGTAGCCTTCGGATACATCAGCTTTAACGGCACAAATAAACCATGATCGAAACCTCGCTGATCATCAAGCTGGGCGCCAATGCCAGCATTACCTAATAGATTGAAAATCTTGTTCGCTAGTTCAGGCGCACCTGATACAGGATACTTAATTTCATAGGCTTCTTTAGCAAAACCATAATAATCATAAATTAACGAAGGAAGCATCCCGCTGGTAATAGTGGGCTTAGTTTCTTCCCAATGCGCACTAATGACTAAAATTGCCGACGGTTTTATAAGCGTTGGCGTAACATTTCTAATAAAATCTATCATGTTCTGATGGCCTTTATCACCCATCAGTGGCAACGGGCCTCCTCCATGAGAAAGGTACACAACAGAACCTCGTAAATTATTTGCTTCGTTGTTCATATTGGATACAAGACCTGTTTCTTTCTCGGCAATTTGCAGAGCCTAAGTATAAAAAATATCACCGCACGACATCTCATGTTCATTATGGAAGACGCTGACCAAACGCTTCGCTATCCGTATTAAAATCTCCTCGGCTCTGCTCGCCTGACACATAAACCAGGGTTGCTGCGGATCGTAGTAAGCTGGCGCGACTGTCGATTTCGGCATAACGGGCGCGCGCCAAATCTTTTTGCGCGGAAAGCAGCTCTATCACCGTGGAAAAGCCTTGAGTATAAGATTCTTTTGTGGCGACATAAGATTCTTCGGCAGCTTTCAACAAGGCTAACGCAAACTCTCGTTTTTCCAACGTGGTTTTGGTATCGGCATAGGCTTTCCAAATATCGCGCATAACTTCCAAACGCAAGGCCTCAAGTTGAGCCTTGGAAACCTCTTTCCTGGCCTCTGCTTCATGCACGGCATTGCTGCGTTCAAAGCCATCGAACAAAGTCCATTCCATAGTCAGCATTGCTGTACCGACCACATTACTTGCCGAATAAGTTTCATTACCGGGTGGATTTGTATGCACATTTCCCCAGTACTGATTACCAACCCTACCTCCCAGGGAAAACTTGGGCCAGAATTCGGCCCTAGCCTTCTTCACTTCCGCTTCACGGGCACGCAATTCCGCAAGACGCGCCATCAGATCGGGACGTTGCTCCAATGCCTGATCGACAATTTTCTCGACCGATTGTACCAGCCCTGCCGGTAAAGGCAGCTTGCTTAAGTCTATCAGTTGCAGTGAATAAGCAGGCGAAATACCCAGGTTCGCGGTCAAGTCGGCATGCGCCTGAATCACCGAGCTGCGTGCATCCTGGAAGTCATAACTGGCTTTCGCCTGCTCCTGAATCGCCAGCAACAAATCGGGGCGTGTCGCCAGACCTCTGCCCAGTTTCGCCTGAACCGAAGCAGAACCAGCCTTCGCGGCCTCAAATGTCTGCTGCGCCGCCGTTACCTTGGACAGAGCAGCCTGATAGGCAAAAAAACTGGTCGCAACCCGATAGGCAATTTCCTGATGTTTACGGTTGAAGGCAAAATTAGCCGCGCTCAAGCGCTGTGCGCCTGCATCGACCAAGGCCTCCCTTCGTCCGAAATCGAACAGTGTCCATGCCAAATCCAAACTGCCAAAAGAGGAGTAACCATTGCTCACCAATGCGCCACCGGGGATAGGGAAGCTAGTTTTGAAATATTGCCCGAACGCCATAGCCGTCAGAGTCGGATACCAAGCGCTACGATTCCTTTCGAGCCTGGCCGCGGCGGCTTTTGCTTCCTCCCAGCTAACTGTGGTTTCCGGATTAGCATGTAAGGCAAGATCGACCAGCGCAGGTAGATCGTAGGTTAGCTTAGTATCGATCAGGCTTTCTTCAAGTGAGCGACTGAATGTAGGGGCCTGCTGCGTGCCTGTTCCGGTTTGGTAATCATGCCAATAAACGGCATGATCGACCGGAGCCGCCGCATAGGGTTGATCAAGCTGCGCTACGCTCGGTGGCATGCAGGCTGTCAATGCCAGCGCGGCAGAAACAGCCATGCCGCTGACGACTCTCGGCAGACATGACAGTAATGATAGCAAGTTATCGCACTTGCGGCGCCGCAACTCTCGCAAATTTAAAATACCTTATTCAATTGTCAATTTAGTTGTGGAATAATTTTATTTTAGAAAGTTAACGTTTAGTGTCTGAGCGGCAACATTATTATTTCAATAAAATACTGAGCCAGAGTAATACACAAATCAATTATGCACTGTATCATTATGCTATGGTGTAACATAAGAAATATTCGGCAATTGTACCTGCATCCATGCAATCGTCAGCACCTTTTCTCCCTCTATAGCCGAGATACTACTTGTAGGTTAATAGGCTATGAAGTAACTATGTTTAGAGGGAATTGGCAACAAAGGGATTCTAATACCAAAAAAGCTGCCTAAAATAAATAAAATGTTATTACGAAAATTAATCAAGTTCAGTTTTCCGGCTTTTTTTGCGGTTTTTTTGACGGCTTGCGACCCGATTCTGAGCATTGAAGGTTCGTTCTGGCCTGCCTGGATTATCTGTATTCTCGCTGGTCTGGCGGCAGGCATGGTGCTGATGTGGCAATTGGTGCGACACCGGCTGGCCCCGTATCTTGGGCCGCCGCTGTTAATTGTGCCGAGCCTGTGGGCGTTATGCACTTTTGTCATTTGGTTGTTATTTTACTCGACGTAGCTAGGTGTGCCATCCATCATGGAAAACACTCAAACTAATAATCACGTTATGAATCTTAAACGTCGCATGATGTTGGGCCGTTTAATCGGAACGTTAATCGTGCTGGGAGCGCTGGTGACTGGAATACTGGTCTGGCGCATCAACTATCAGCATCCCCGCACCAACGATGCGATGGTGCGAGCCAACATTGTCGGCATCGCGCCCGAAGTGAGCGGCCGTATCGTGGAGTTGCATGTCGAAGACAATCAGTACGTCAAGCAGGGCGAACTGCTCTATGTGATCGACCCACGACCTTTCCAGGTTAAACTGGCCCAAGCCAGGGCGGAATTGCAGGTGGCAGAAAAAGAGGTGGAATCACGGCGTGCCGCCAGCGGTTCCGCCGGGCTCGCCATCGAGCGACTGGGACACCAACGCGCTGCCGCCGACGCAGAAGTCACCCGGATTGAGGCCGAGGATGAGTATCTGCGTAACTATCTGGAACGCCTTGAGCCATTGGCGGAGAAACAATATGTGACTACAGATCAGCTCAAGCAGGCCAGATCCAAGTTCGCCGCCTCACGCGCTGCTTTGGCAGACGCACGGGCCAAAGAGCTTTCGGCCCGGAGCGCGATAGAGGAAGCCAAAAGCGATAGCCGACGTGCCGTATCCTTGATTGCCCAAGTCGGCACTGTCAATGCCCGCATCGAAGCGGCCAGAGCTGTGGTTGCCGCCGCAGAGCTCGACGTGGAATACTGTTCGGTGCGGGCGCCTTTCGATGCTTACGTCACCAACCTAAACACACGCGAAGGAGAATACGCCAGGGCCGGAATGCAAATGTTCGCCTTGGTTGATGACCGCCACTGGTATGCTATCGCCAACTTCAAAGAAACTTATCTACAGTCCATCCATCCCGGACAGGAAGCCGAAGTATTTCTGGTCGGTTATCCGGGAAAACGCTACCGTGGAGTGGTGACCGGCATCGGCTGGGCCAATTATCCCGACAATATGAAGCAACAAGGCGTACTGCCTGAGGTTCAGCGCACCTTGAATTGGGTTATCCTGGCATCCCGCTTCCCGGTACGGATTGAAATACACGAACGCGACCCTGAGCATCCGCTACGCATGGGCATGACCGCCTTTGTCACCGTTCTGGATCGCCCTGCCGAAATTCCGGGGCTTTCGCCCGCTAGTGATAAAGAAGCAAGTAAAGCCCCAATTCCGCAATGAATAAGAGCGACACGCAGCGCACTTTGGTTCTGCACAAAAAGCAAAGCCGCCTCTGGTTCGGAACCAGCCTGACACAATTCCTGAAAACTGAACTTCGAGATTTTCCAGAGCGGCGGGTCGCGGCATTACGCCTGTTCATCGTTACGATGATTATTGCCATCGTCAACGAAACCCTGCATGTGCCACCCTTGGGGGCGATTGCCCTGCTTATCTGTTTGAGTTACGACGCGTATGCCAATTCCGGCCAAGCGCTGGCGTTCGGACTGCGTCAGTTCGGCTATATCATCGTCACCACGCTAGTATCCGTATTTGCGCTGATGTTTGCGGGCAATGAGCCTTGGCT
>PMJA01000035.1 GCA_003158415.1 Methylobacter sp. | reverse complement strand
GAAATAATGTTCGCCGTCAAAGATCCCTGGCAGCAGGAAATGTCCCAGCCAACGCAATTCCTGATTCGGTAACGCGACGAGTACGGTAGGGCGAAACGTCATGCCTTTGCTGCCCGTCGGTTGAACGAATACTTTTAGTCGTTCACCAGTTTTGGCTACCCCATTTATCGAACGAATAAACGGATTCCATTGAGGATATGCGATGAAGTCAATCAGTATCGACCAGACCTGTTCCGGTGTTGAGGCTATTTCAATTTTGGTTTTGATTTCGTGCATCTTAAGCGCCTTGTTTGGGATTTATAGGGATAAAAACAGCTACTCTATTCCAGTTCGGAGTCAGACAGGCTTGATAACCAGCATTTCATTACCGCCTCGCTGAAACTCGTAAGAGACCTGTTTTATCTCGACGCCAAAGCCATGATTCGCAAAATGTTCGATCGTAGAATGAAGGTGGGGCGACGTAGCGCCATTGAGTGTAAGCAGCGGAAACACGCGCACCTCCTGAGACACGCGCAACATTTCCTGGAGCGCCTGAACATGAAATTCAGCTGATAAATGAGCGCTGTACAAAAACAGGAAATGCGATGACAACGCAATATCAAATAGTCCGCTGGCAAAAGGCAGCGCGGGCAATTCCCCTGCGATATATCGGCCTGCTTGCTTGCCCGCTTCATAGTCCGCGAGGAAGGTTTTCATCGCGGACATGCGAATATGTCCGAGTTGTTCTACTGAGGGAATGTCGCTCCAAACATAATCGCCGTGATTTTGGTGCATTTGTGTCGTCACGGTTTCATAAGTTTCGGCAATTCGGCCACTGATCTGTTCAGCGTCAAAGGCGTAAACAGGATCTATCGAAACGACATTTCCACTGCGTCTGGTTAGTTCAGAATTGAACGCGGCCGGGCCGTCGCCGCAGCCCAGAATGCGTAGTTCAAGATCAGCCTCAGTCAGATCAAACATTTTGACGTATTCATGATACGAACGTCCCCAAGGTACGACTTTATCGAGTGTAAATCCCATAATGGACTCTTTTGTCTAACGTAAAATTAAGGACTGGCACACTTTTGTGCAATCCCGTTCCTGATTAGAAAGATTCTTCAGNNCCTGCATTCCATGCGCAGTTTGGCACCGAAGAGCAATGCGCGGACGCACTGGAAGCGTCACGTTGGCCGTAAGGCTTCCGTTGCCTAGAGTGCGACAACGCGGATTACTACTTGCTCAAGGGGGGGAAGCATAAGACCTTCCAATACAAATGCTGCCGGTTGCAGACATCCCTAATCGCAGGCACCTTGTTCCAAAGCGCTCACTTGGCGCTGAGCATTTGGTTCCTAGCCATTTATCTGGTCAGTCAAGCCAAGACCGGCTTGTCTTCTTTTGATAGCCCAGTCTTTTAGCAAGTCGCGATCGCTTTCGTAAGAATAATTCGGCACGGCCATTCCGCAAGAAGCCTGCACCAGATCAATAGAGTGGTCGAATATTTGCCGGGTGCCAGCTAGCGGCTCGAACAAAGGGAAAAGCTCGTTCCACGCGACATCGTTTTTGTGAATAACCTTAGCCGTGCCATAAAGCCGAAGGATAAGCGGAGCGTCTTCAAACGCACAGAACATGATGGTCATGCGCGGGTTAACTTGAGCATGAGCTGAGGTTTCATTTCCGCTACCGGTTACATTTAGCCATGCCGCGCGGTTTTTTCCTAAAATCCGAAACGAGTCCATTCCTTTGGGCGACACATTTACTCGGCTGTCGGCGGTGGCCGTTGCTACGAAAAATATTTTTTGCTCAGCAATGAATTGCCTGTGCTGCTCTGATAACTCGTTGTAACGTGTGCCCATATTTTTCCTTGGTAAGGTTTAGCATAGAATTTAGCGGACGCTTACTGGCGTTTGCAAGAATGTCGAGTTGGGTTGGTTGATCATAACGCCTCGCTCAAGCGCAGTCTTCATCAGCTATTGATGATTTTTTAAACGGTTAAGATACCCGAAACGCCGTGAAACTTTGAAGTTCACAGAGAAGCGGTGCTTAACTCTAAGCGTTAGGCGTTACCCTGCCTTTGCTCAAAGAAAAAATCCATATCATTCTATAGCAAGTTCAACCGAACTTATCTTTTCTACAGAAGCTGTTTTTACCTTATAAAATAAGGAAAAATAAAATCTGTATCTTTCTTCTTTAGTACGTTTTTGTTATAATGCTTCCCGAAATCAAATAAAATTGCTATCACATAATTTCAGCTAAAGCAACAGTAAAGCTAATTAATTATGCCAGCAGAGAAATATCGAATAAAACTAACCGAAGCTGAACGTCAAGAATTGAAAGAGTTACTCAACAAAGGTCGAATAGCTGCCTGGAAACAAACACATGCCTGAATACTCTTGCAGTGTGATGAATCTGTCGTGATTCCGGGCAAAACCGATCAAGATATTGCGGAAGCCTTGAATACAAGCAGTCGAAGCGTTGAACGGGTTCGGCAACGTTTTGTGGAAGAAGGTTTGGAATCAGCGATAAACCCGAAGCCGCAAGCGTGGTATTGCGCTAAAAATATGGACTGGGCGGTTGGAAGCCTTTCTTGTTGCAACTAGGCTGACATTAAAAAACGCTCTTAAACCCTGGCTAAAGGACTGTTGGTGCATTCTACCCCCAAGCGAATGCCGATTTTGTTTGCGCGATGGAGGATGTCCTGGACGTTTATCAACGAACTTATGCAGATGACAAGACTTTGGTTTGTATGGACGAAACCAGCAAACAGCACATCAAAGAAACACGGACGCCTTTGCCGAGCAGACCGGGCGAGCCGGAAAAATATGATTTTGAATTTGAACGTAACGGGGTCTGTAATCTATTCATGCTCTCTGCGCCCCTTGAGGGATGGCGGCCTGTCAAGGTGACCGATCATCATACAAA
>PMJA01000117.1 GCA_003158415.1 Methylobacter sp. | reverse complement strand
GCTTTTGTACGCCCCGACGCTGTTTGCCGAACCGCCGCCTGCTGTAGACCCGAGCTTGCTTGCTCCTGAGACCGTTAAGGCCGTGGAAGTTTTGCGCGACCCGACCGTGATCAGCGAAAAAATGGAGCAGGGTCTTAAAAACCTGACATCGCCGACGCTTAAAAACGCGCTGACACCGCCGGGCGGCAGTACATCCGACAGCAAAATAACAGACCCGACGCGGATGAACCAAAGCTTCAGGGACGCCCTGAATCGTAAAGCCAGTAAGGTGGGGAATGGTGTTGGCCCTGCTGTTGCGGCGGCGGCTTTGCCTAAGATTACGCTGCTGGCCAGTATTTGCGGCGCGCAAAAAAATAGCAATTCCGCCATGTTAGGCATTAACGGTAAAACGGAAATGGTCAGGGCGGGCGACAAGTTCTCTATTATTGAAAACAGCCGGGTTATGGAAGTAGAGGTTATGGACATACATCCGCATTATGTCAAGGTCATGGTTTTGCCCTTTAACGAAACGCTTATTTTACGGTGACAAGTAATAAAAGACACACCACAGAGACACAGAGGCACANNTCTGTGTCTTTGTGCCTCTGTGGTGGCTTTTAAAGTGTCGCTTATGGCAGCTTTTAAAGCTCTTAAACAATAAATCAACAACGCGTACCTTTAGAAAATTAACTATGCACAAATTGTTTTCAACAGCCGGTTTTATCCTGGCGGCGCTGTCTTTATTGATGCCGTCCTCGCTTGCTTTGTCGGCACCCAAAGCCCGCACCAGCCAGATCATTGAGCAGATTGATTTTCGTGAAGTGACCGTGGGCGACGCCTTAAAGGTTTTAGCCGATCAATCCAATCTCAATATCGTCGCGTCCAAAGAGGCGGCCGACATCCATGTGACCCTGTTTTTACGCCGGGTGACGCCGATGGAAGTGGTCGATGCCCTGGCGAAAACTTATAACCTCTGGTATCAACGCGACCCGGAATCCAACATTGTGCGTCTTTATACGGTGAAGGAATACCGCTTGGAAAAGGTGGAGTTCAGAAAAGAAGAAACCGAAGTCTTCACGATGAAAAACGCCAAAAATGTGCTGGATTTGGCGGATTCGATACAAAATCTGTTTTCGACCCGCGTCAGGTTGGGCTATGGCAGCAATCAAATACAGCTCATGACGGACTTGCAGCAACGGTTTGCCCGCTTTAACATGGTCGATAGCAGATCAAAGGTCAATACCAGTATCGGCGCCGGTACTACGGGCAGTACGACCGGCGGAGGGGTAGTCGGAGTCGGAGTCGGAGGCGGTGGTGGTGGGGCCGGCATCGGCATCGGCGGCGGTGGTGTTGGCATCGGCGGCGGTGTTGGTGGTGTCCAAGGCATGCAGGGTGGAATGGGCAACGTTCCCGGCATGCAGGGTGGGGTCAACGGTGGTATGCAAGGTTATCAAAATACGCCGACGCTTGATGACCAGCTGAAATCACTCAGCAGTGTTTTAGACAAATTGAACGGCGAGGGCAAGGGCGGCAGTATGGCTAATACGCTTACCGGAGACGCTGAAGACAGCCAGGACTTGGTGGATAAGACCATTCGCCATCAGACCTTTATTTATGTCGGGGTCGTCAAGGATCAAAACCGCGTTATTGTGCGTACCCGCGATGTCGACGCCATGAACGAAATTAAAAAAATAGCCAAACGCCTGGATGTACAAAGCGCCATGTTGTTAATGGAGGTTAAGGTTCTGCAAATCGATTTATCGGACGGTTTTAATTCCCTGTTTGATTTTAAATTGAACAGCGGCAGTTTTAATGTATCCAGCTTGGGTGGCATTGTCAGTCCGGGTTCAACGCCTATAACCAGCGGCGCGGCAAGCGCCGCTTTCGGGCCGGCATTGGTAGCCACAATCGTCAGTAATAATTTTTCAGCCCGATTGCAATTGGCCGAAAATGAAGGCCGGGTGACGCAATTGGCGACGCCGTTGTTATTAACCTCCAATCAGGAAGTCAGTCGCTTTTTTGTTGGTTCGGAAATACCGATACTGACGACGTATACGGCAGGCAGCACTACCTTGAGCGGGACGAACGGCAATAACACCACCGTTCAGTCGCCGACGCCGGTTTATGTGCAATACAAGATCGGCCAGACCTTGCTGCTGACGCCCAGTATTAATGACGATAAGACCGTCAATGTGCAAATATTGGTAGAACAATCGACTGTGGTTCCAAACGGTGCGACGATACTGGTTCCTGAAACGAGTAGTCTATTGGGAATCACAACCTCTGCGCTGGTTCCTCAAACAATTGATACCGTCGACGAAAAATCCTTCAGCGGTTCGGTCATGGCCAAAGACGGCACTTCGGTGGCCGTCGGCGGACTGATCCAGGAAGCGGCGACCAATCAGCAGATCAAAACGCCTTTTTTAGGCGATATTCCTTTATTAGGCTTCTTTTTCCGTTCAGAAGGACAAACCCGTACCCGCAACGAATTGGTGATTATCATCAAACCGCATATCATCAGTTCGCCGCCGGATGCGGAAGCTCTTACCCAGGAGTTTATGAAGAAAAACAGCATTCATCCTGACGCCGACGGCAAAGAAAGTCTGGGCGTATACAGCAATCCCGATAAACAGCACAAAGGCTACAAACTGGAAGAGCCGCTTAAGGAATATAACAATCAGGATAGTATGGATCGTTATAAATGGGACAACCCCAACCCAAGAAGGTAGGTTTATGACTAGAATAGCGATGGTTTTGATGGTTTGTATGTTATTGCCGGGCTGCGCCAGCTTGGTCAGTAATTCCGCCTGGCCGGTCTTTATCGACAACGCGTCGGGCCCTGCGCAATTTGTGATTAAAAATAAAAACGATGTGGTAATCAGTCAAGGGCAAACGCCCGCCATCATTATTCTGGAAAGCGGCGGGGGTTATTTTACCAATGCGGATTATATCGTCCATTTTTCCAAGCCCGGCTACCGAAACCAAGGCTATCGGCTGGTTAGCACGTTTAATGACTGGTATTGGGGTAACCTGTTAAATATAGTGGGATTTTTTGTCGATCCGGCGACCGGCGCCATGTGGCGTCTGCCCCAGCAATTGATCATTTCGCTGCCCAGACTCATGCCGCCGTCTGAGAGTGATAAGTAGCCGTTCAAAAGTCTTTTAACAAAATAAAGCTCCCCAAGTCCCAACGACTCTAATGCCTGGTTTCAGATGGATTGGACAGC
>PMJA01000217.1 GCA_003158415.1 Methylobacter sp. | reverse complement strand
GAGTTTTAATGCGATTGCCCTGAGAGAGTGATGACGTTTAATATTACTTAGTTGGGCTTTCGTTTATGATAGCAGAATTTGTTTAAAAAATATAAAGTGAAATTTTACCACTACCAGAAAATATATTCCACTACTACGGAGGCATCATAAAACATGACTGCACATTGGACTGAGTACGATCCCAGTCATTTTCGAATGACGACAGGTGACGACCTCTTTGACGTACACGACCACTTCACACGCTGGCGGCGTGATGCTGAACCTGAAGGATATAATTTATACCTACAGTCGCTCGCATCAGCTCCCACGCCCTCTGTACGTTTGGAAAGAAATGGAACTGATTTATTCAATCTTGCTTCATACAATTACCTTGGGCTTTCTCATCGACCGGAAGTTATTGCCGCTGCTCAAGAAGGACTCGCTCGCTATGGGTTAGGTGCTGCCGGTTCTCCAACACTAAGTGGACTCCTTGATATCCACAAGGATCTTGAAACCGCTATTGCCGCTCACAAAGGGGTGGATGATGCCATTCTTTTTCCAAGCGGTTATTCTGCCAACATTGGCATAATATCCGCGCTGGTCAGCCCTGGCGACTCTGTCATTGCTGACATTTCCTCACACGCAAGCATCTTTGACGGTTGTCAGTTTGCGCAGGCAAGACTATCTTTGTTTCGACACAATGATATGTCAAATCTAAAAAAACGTCTTGAAACGGTGCAAGGGCGCAAGTTAGTGATTGTCGAAGGTGTTTATTCAATGGACGGTGACATCGCGCCACTTGATAAAGTCGCTGAACTCTGTCGCCAGTACGGCGCACGATTGATGGTTGATGAAGCACATTCTGCTTTTATTTATGGCGAAAAGGGGCGCGGTCTTGCTGAGCATTTTTGCATAGAAGATCAAGTCGATGTGCATTTTGGCACACTATCCAAAAGTTTAGGTGGAATGGGCGGTTATGCGGCAGGTTCCAGTTCTTTAATTTATTATTTGCGTAGCTATGCGCGCTCACAAATGTTTTCTTGCGCACTTGCACCACCCCTGGTAACAGGCGTGTCTGAAGCATTGCGTATTGCGATTGCTGAGCCTGAGTTACGTACAAAGCTATGGCACAACGTAGCTGTCATGCGCGAGACTTTACTTGAGCTTAATGTTGACATAGGTACATCCACCTCTCAAGTCATTCCCATCATGGTACGCAATGACAAGATTATTTTTGAAATAACTCGCGCCCTTGAGGCAGCCGGTGTTTATCTTAATCCCATACTTTTTCCTGCGGTCAAACAAAAGCAATCGCGTTTTCGAGTGTCAGTATCTGCTGCGCATGACCCCGACCAGTTGCGCACGGCTGCACAATTAATTGCTCAAGTTCTTAAAACGCACAAGGTAATAAAATGACACGTTATGGCTTTCAACAGGCAGTGAGTGCCTTTTTTCTTGCCGATATTGAGGCAATGCGTAAATTTTTACCTCAAAGGCTAACGCCCATTGAAGTGCGTCCAGGTCATGGGATATTGGCAATAACCGCCTTTGACTTTATTGAGAGTGAAGTCGGNNACCTCTACACCCGCTTCGCGTATTCATGCAACAGAACAGTGGCATCTTCCTCAGTACGATAGCTGCTTGGATATTCGCTTCAGTGAGGATGATAAAACGCATAAATTTCAACTATGGGATGGAGATTTACAGGTTCTTGAGCTGAGCGTGGAACGTGGGCAGAGAACTGCCGGCAATCATCTCTATCAATGCTTTACTTCATGTGACGGGCAAATTTTCCGTGCTGATGTCCGCTTTATAGCCGCACTTGATGAGAATGAAAATGAAACTGGGAAGTTGGTACTATGCAATCACCCACTCGCCGACCGCCTTGCTGGAATGATTACTGACGACATTCCTCTGCGTGAACAATCTATTGGCTCAGGTGAAGAACAGTTTGAATCGCTAATCCTACATGGTGAAGTGGTATGAATAAGCACAAGCATTTAAGCTATCACGGATTAGCTAAAGCATAAAAAAATGATGCAGTTGGGATTTATCTGGCATTTTTTGCTTTTAATCCAACCTATTCCAGTAATCAATCCCATTTAATAAAAACACTAAATATGGCAACAACATTTGAAGTCCTGCAAACAATCATTACCGAGACATTTGATCAAGACCTGACAACAAACATAACAACCATTACACCAGAATCCACGCTGGCAGAACTTAATATAGAATCTTTGGAAATGTTCGATCTGATTTTTGCTGTTGAAGACGCCTTCGATATTAGTGTACCCAACGACCAATTGAAGATAGAAACAGTGCAAGATATTGTTAATTTGGTTGACCGTCTGTGCGTTAAGCAAGGCAAAATATGAATAATCTACGCCGCGTTGCCATTACAGGTTTGGGGGCTATCACGCCGTTAGGCAATACTCCAGAGGCATTTTTTGCCTCTCTTATGGCGGGAAAATCCGGCATTGGTCGATTACGAGCGGAATTTACAGAGCATCTGGATTGTAAAATTGCCGCGCAATGTAATTTTAATGGCTTGGATTATTTTTCTAAACATCGTGCAAGCACGCTCGATAGGGCAAGTCAATTTGCGCTGGTTGCCGCACAGCAGGCAGTTGATGATGCCAGATTGCAGTTTGCATTGTTGGATAGAACACGAACGGGGGTCAGTATCGGCACAATAGAAGCGGACTTAACGGAGTTCGATGAGCTTTATACGCGCCTGTTTAAGCAAGGCGCTAAACGGCTTAAACCGTTTAGCATATTAATGAACATGAACAGCTCGCCAGCGTCTCAGATTGCTATGGAGTATGAGTTATTAGGTTTCAATTTAACCTATTCTATCGCCTGTTCATCATCGGCTGTCGCTATTGGTGAAGCGTTTCAAAAAATTCGTTATGGGTTGGCAGATGTTATGTTGGCTGGTGGCACTGAATCTCCGCTTGCATTTGGATTTATTAAAGCGTGGGAAGCATTGCGTGTTTTGGCAAAGGAAGATGAAAATGATCCGTCCATGTCGTGCAAGCCTTTTGCCGCCGACCGTAGTGGCTTGGTTCTGGGCGAGGGAGCTGCAATTGTTGTTTTAGAAGAGTGGGATCATGCTAAAGCGCGTGGCGTGAAAATCTATGGTGAATTAACTGGCTATGGTTGCACTAATGATCCAGCACACATCACTAAACCTTCGTATGAACGGCAGGCGGCGGCGATGCAAGCTGCACTAGACAGTGCTAATTTAACACCCGATGACATTAGTTACATTAATGCGCACGGCACGGCAACGCCGTTGAATGATGCTACCGAAACTGTCGCGATAAAACAGGTATTTGGCGATACGGCGCAGCGCATTCCAGT
>PMJA01000291.1 GCA_003158415.1 Methylobacter sp. | reverse complement strand
GGCATGGGCGGCATGATGTAATCGTGCTGTCTTATAAAGACGTTGCGTTGCAACGTCTTTAGCTTATAGCGTTAAAAATTAAGAGGCCCCGGTTGTTTTTGCAATCGGGGCTTTTTTATGTTTTAGATACCCCATAATTTGGTAGATTAGGCTGCGACTATCGCAAACCTGATCTATTTGACTGTTTCCGCTTGGATTTGTAGTGTATGCAATACGTACCCCTTTTTTTATAATTCAAAGGCATCGGCAAGGATGCAATTGACAAATTAACATTTTAATGTGAAAATTGTAAAAAATGTTAATTTGAGGGGTTACATAATGAGTACAGTAGATATTGAAATTCCATTTGAAATATTTGAACGGCTAGAAAAGCACTCTAAAGGCTTTGGTGATACGCCGGTAAATGTTATTGAAAGATTGCTTAATATTATTGAAGGCATTTCACCAAAGGACATGCCCAAATCACCTGAGCGGAATTTAGCTGAAGGTAAGGATTTTACAAAATATATTTTTAACAATGATAGGTATACAAAATGTAGACTTGTTTTAGCGGTGGTAAAAGAATATGTGTCAAGCCATCCAAATACATCATTTGACGAGTTGCTAATAATTTTTCCTAAAAATATTCAGGGTTCAATTGGTGTTTTTAATCGGTACGAAGATGTGCAAAGAAAGTATGCCGGAAAAGACAGTAAAAGACACTTCACAAAGTCTAATGAGCTTATTCAACTATCAGATTGTGTTATTTCTGTTTGTACACAGTGGGGACCTCAAACCAATGATTTTATTAAACGAGCCGAATCTATTGGTTATAAGGTTTATCCTACGAACGATCATTAAAAGCCATGTAGGGTGGGCAAAGCTGTTCTGCCCACCTGTTCATCGGTAAATTATATCGTTTCTACGCTCCGGCCTGGGAATACTGCTTACGCTAGTTCCCAACCTCCAGCTTGCCATGTTTCGGGAAGCAGGAGCTTCCAAGACCACATTCCCAGCTGGAGCTTGGGAATGAGCAAAGTTTATTTTTTGTACGGTTGCACAAATGAACTGCAGCAACTGGAATTAATTCATCAGCATCCGTGCCAAAGGGCTGTCGCTAGTTACGGATAAATTTTGATCGGCATCGGTTGCACCGCACTGATCTATGATGTCTGAAAGCTGATTTTGCTGTTCTTTATGTTGCCGGACAAGACCTTCCGCTACGGTTAAAACTTCATCATTTATTAGGCAAAAAGCGGTGTTTAGGCCTTTATTGAGTCCTTTTAATGCTGTCTTTTTCAGGGAAGGTTGGGCTTTTTTCAGAATAAAATACGGAATTAACCAAGTGAGTGCGATAAGTAAGCCGCTATGCACGGCAAAATCCACGCCTAGATAGTGGTTGTCAGTCATGTTACTGGTGTAATAACCCATGAAGACTTTATAGCCTACCCAGGCCATGGCTGATAACGGCAGCACAATTTCACATAAGCGCAACCCTTTTAAAAACGCACGCTGTAATAGGTTGCCGGGATTTGCTAAAGCCATGCGGGTTGCCAGTTCGGTTTGAGTCTGCATGATTTTAGGCGCTTTTTCCCGTATTGCGGCTATCTGCTGTTTGAATGGGGTAACAGGTAGTTCCAGTTGGTCGATGCTAATAATGAATTCATCCAAGGCATCATCAAAACGGGCTTGCGCCCAAGCATCCCATAGCGAATGACGGGCGGCAGCCGGGTTGGTCAGTAAATCGGCGGCGTGTTCTGCATAGTAGGTTGCCGTGTGTTGCATCGGCCATACAAAACCTTGTTGCAACAATTGGATTGTGCGCTGCCATAGCTTTTGCCATAAAGCCGTTACTTGTTGAGCGGCTTGGGCGGAACCTAAAAGCCCGCTAATCTGTTGCAGTTTATGCTTTAAGTCATTTTTGCGCGCCTGCACGCCGCGTTGTTCCAATTGTTCGACAATATGCACCGTCGCCAAAGAGACTATCGCGGCTTCCAATGAGGCGAATTCGTCGGCTTGCAGTTTTTCCGTGCATGCCGTTTTAAATATAATCGGCGCTACAAAGCCTGCTTTATGCAGTTGCCGGTTAAAATCCTCATATTGCTCTAACTGCCCCTTGTCCCATTGATTAAAAACAAACAGCCAGGCATGTCGCGCGCCTTCAGCCAGCAGCAAACGCCACGCTTTTTCATCCCGGTAACGTTCGGGACTGACCACATAAATAAGTACGTCAATGTGCGGCAACCACTGTAACACCTGTTGTTTGTTGCTTAACTCGGTGCTGTCAAAATCCGGCATATCTATCCAGACGATATTTTTTTGTACGTCTATATCATGTTGGGCGATAGTGATTTTAGCGAGCGGTAAGTGTTCCGGCAGCTGTTGCATGGCAATACTGTGATGATGGAATAAAGTGACTTCCCGTGACGTGGGTCGCACGATGCCGGCTTTGGCAATGGCTTTGCCTGCCAGGCGATTGAGCAATGAACTTTTACCGACTCCGGTGCCGCCCATAAAGGCAACAATGAGCGGCCTTGTTCCACTGCCTGTGCTTGGGAACAAGGTTTCCGGCGAGCGGGTGTCAGCATGGCTGAGCTGCGATGCGGCATCGGCGGTAATCCAGCCTGATGCGCAGGCAAGATCCGCCCAGCGCAGGGTTTTTTGGACTAAATTAGAGTAATCGTAAGCCATGTCGCTTGTCGGTGAGTTGGTGTTCAGCTGCCTGTAGCTGATCGGGAGAAATATTAAAATGCGTTGTAGTCGATAATTGTTCGGGCAACGCTCTAAGCCTCAATCCGATATTGTCGACAAAGAGCGCTTGCTTTACCGTATTGAGTTGATGTTGTTTTAAGTCATGCTCGACTTTGTGCATATAACTGCCTATGGCGCTTTCGGTCAATAGCGATGTGACCGTCAACATGGCCGGGGCAAAAATCAAATCATGCACGCCGATACCACCCATGTGCAAGGTCAGCGCAATAGCGGCGGCATCGGTGGTTATCCGGGTGGCGCGCAGGCTGTTTAATACGATGGGCTGCTCTTGTAGTTTGTGGTACAACTGCTGTGCGGTTTTTTCTATGTCTTGCTGAAAAGAGATATGATAGTTTTTTGCGGCACTGTTGAAATCCTGCAAAATGGCCTGCCGTTGATTGCGCAATAGGCTGCTGAACTCTTTCCACCAAGGCCTCTGATGAGCTAGGTCGGCGTTATCCAGCAGTCTGTCCGCTAGTTGTATCAACAAATGTTCGGCGATTTGATTTAATAAAACGATTTCCTGGCTGCTGTCGGCAATATGCACTTTTTTACGCCCCAGCTTCATCATTTGCCGTACCGGCCAGGTAAGAACTTTACGCGCACCGGTCAAGACCCCAGCCAAACCGGGGACTTCCAATAATGTCAGCAATTCTGCCAATGCCTGTTGAAAAGTTTCATAATGATGCGGATGATTCAAATAATCACGCTGATAATTTTCCAAAGCTTGCTTGATGGCAACATCTACCAGTCTCTGCCAATCTTTTACCGCATGGTGCTCAGCAATAACCGGCTCTAACCAGGTTTGCCAATGTTTTTGCAGTAAATCCTGCTCAAACCGCTCATGTCTTTTATAGTCGACCTTGCTTGCCAGTTGCATAAGCAAGGTTTGTTGGGCTTTTGGCCAGAATGGCAGTCCCGTTTCTTTTTGATAATACAAAGGGACTACTTCAGGAAACTCATCTTTTCTGGCAAGCCACCATTTTTCTTTTAATGACTCAATCAATAACGCTTCCGATCC
>PMJA01000183.1 GCA_003158415.1 Methylobacter sp. | reverse complement strand
GAAATGAATCCCTTGCTGCATAATGACAGAGCCATGGTGCGTATTGCCGGGATCGATAAAAAAGGCCGACGCGAGGGCGCGGTAGTCGAAATTCTGGAGCGAAATACCCATCAGATAGTCGGGCGTCTTTATAAGGAAGACGGCTTTGTCTACGTTGTACCCGATAATAAAAATATCGCGCAAACGCTGTTAGTGCAAAAAGGCGGCGCCGGTAAAGCCAAGCAAGGGCAAATTGTTATTGCCGAAATTATCGAGCAGCCGACCAAATTACGCCAACCCATCGGCAGGATTATCGAAGTATTGGGCGATCATCTCGCGCCCGGCATGGAAATTGAAATGGCGATTCGTTCTCACGAATTGCCTCATTTGTGGCCGGATGAACTGCTGGAAGAAATCAAGTCGTTAAGCGCGGAAGTGCCGGAATCGGCCAAGGAAGGTCGAGTAGATTTGCGCAAGCTCCCGTTGGTCACCATAGACGGTGAAGATGCGCGGGACTTTGACGATGCCGTTTACTGCAAGCGGACGCCTAAAGGCTGGAAATTGTTGGTGGCGATTGCCGACGTTTCGCATTATGTGCAGGTTAACAGTGAGCTGGATAAGGAAGCTAAAAACCGCAGCACCTCGGTGTATTTTCCCGAACAAGTCATACCGATGTTACCGGAAATCTTGTCGAACGGCTTATGCTCGCTGAATCCTAAAGTTGACCGCTTATGTATGGTGTGCGAACTGTTCATCGACGAGCAGGGCAAAGTGGTGCGGTCAAAGTTTTATGATGCGGTGATGAGTTCGCATGCGCGCCTGACTTATACCGAAGTCGCAAAAATGCTGGTCGACGGCGATGAAGTTCTGGCGGAAAAGTATAAGCCGCTCATGCCGCATTTACGCGAGTTGTACGCGCTCTATAAAGCGATGCGCATCCAGCGCGAGCAGCGCGGCGCCATGGATTTCGACACCCAGGAAACGCGGATTATTTTTGCCGAAGATCGTAAAATCGAAAAGATAGTGCCGGTCGTGCGTAACGATGCGCATAAATTGATTGAAGAATTCATGATTACCGCGAACAGTGCGGCGGCGCGATACTTAAACGCTAAAAAAATCCCCAAACTGTTGCGCATACACGAAGGCCCCAGCGCGGATAAATTACTTAACCTGAAAACCTTTTTGGGTGAGTTGGGCTTAAAATTTGGCGGCGGCGTCAACCCGACGCCGCTGGATTACATGCACTTGGTCGATGCCGTTAAAGACCGGCCTGACGCGCATCTGATCCAGACCGTTTTGCTGCGCTCCATGTCGCAAGCGGTATACAGTCCCGATATGAAAGGCCATTTCGGCTTGGCGTTGGATGCTTACGCGCATTTTACTTCGCCTATACGCCGTTATCCCGACTTGCTGGTGCATCGCGCCATACGGCATTGTTTGCTGGGCAAAAAAGTAGAGTCGTTTGTTTATGGCGTACCTGAAATGATCCTGCTGGGCGAGCATTGTTCGGCCAATGAGCGCCGCGCCGATGACGCCACCCGCGACGTCGTGAGTTGGCTCAAGTGCGAATACATGATGGATAAAATCGGCGAGGAATTCCCCGGTATTATTTCCGCCGTCACTTCGTTCGGTTTCTTCGTCGAACTCGCCGATATTTATGTGGAAGGTTTGGTGCATATCAGCAATCTGGGGCAGGATTATTATCATTTCGACCCTACCAGCCACCAGCTGAAAGGCGAGCGCACCGGCACGAATTTCCGCCTGGGCGACAGCGTCAAGATCCGGGTGGCCCGCGTCGATCTGGATGAAAAGAAAATGGATTTTGAGCTGATTCAAAAAGACAGTGCGCCAAAAAAAGCGGAAGTCGGCGATAAGCCTAAGAAAAGACGCCGGAAGAAGAAATGAATAAAGACCTTTTTTTTAGCGGTTATATTGATCGAATCGCTGAAAAATTCAATTTATCAAAACCATTTGCGTTTGAAATTCTGGCGATAGCGGCTATTTTGGATTTGAGTTTTGATGAAGTACATGATCTTGTCTCTACGATTGAAAACGGTAACGGCAGACATGATGGCGGCTTTGACGGAATTTATCTGGAGGAAGACGAAGACGAAATAACCCTGCATGTATTTCAGGTAAAGTCTTCAGCTACGGTTGGCGATAATGAGTTAAGCAAATTTGTTACCGATTATCGTAATTTATTTGTTCAAGGGAATGCGCTGGATTTGCCGGTAAATAAAAAAGTGCGCGCCGTCTTTCAAGCCTATCAAGAACGGGCAAAATTAGGGCGGGTTATCAATAGTCAGTTGTATTTTATTTTCAATGGCGAAAAAACCAAGCAAAACGAACCCTTGCTTGCCCGCCATTCAAATAATACAGAAAACCTGCAAATTTTTGATAGTAATGATTTATACCAGCAGATTGATAATTTGGTGGCTGAGAGAAAAAAGCGCAAGACGGTTGCTTTCAGCTTTAAAGCAGAAAAATCCAATATTTCTTTCCGTAATGACCCGCAAGCGTTAATTTCTTTTTCGATTAAAAATGTCAAAGCTGTTAATTTTCGTTTACCCACTTTGGAACTTTGCAAGTTATTAGACCACGAGCAAGCACTAAACAAGCGTATTGATGCCTTATTTAGTGACAACATTCGTGATTTTTTACGTTATAACAAAACCAATAAAAATATTCGCGATACTTTGCTGGGCAATGATGCTGAATATTTCCCTTTTTTAAACAATGGCATCACCATTATTGCCGAACGTGTAAAAATGCCTAATGACATGCAGGCTGGTTTTTATCCATTGGAAGTGGTTAACCCGGTTATCGTTAATGGCTTACAAACCACGCATGTTATTTACGATATTTACCGGCAAAGCCCTGATCAGTTGGAAGGTGTTTATGTGGTGGTCAGGCTTTACGAAACGACCGATAACGAACTCATCGATAAAATTACCGAAGCGACCAATACCCAATCGCCGATTAATTACCGCGATAAAATCAGCACCCGCCGTTTTAATGATTACACCAAAGAAATATTCGCCAATGCGGGTATCGCTTATTTGAGCAAGCGTGGTGAGACATTTTATGATCCACTGAGTATCAGTTTACAAAAAGCAGTGCATAGCGAAACCGTACTCAAGTTTTGGTATGCCACTTTTTATGAACAACCAGGACGGGCAAAAAGCGCAAAATCCAAAGTGCTTGAAGAGCTTTTTGATGCCACAACTAACAAAAACAGTGAGTTATATCTTTTGTTTAAGGGTGACAAAAATTCGCCGGTGTATCGGCAACTGCTTGAAACATTCTGGATTTATGAGTTCGTTGTAAAGCAACGCCAGACTCAAAAACATGAGGCTGATTTTGTTTTGTTTGCCGACGAGCTGATGGCTTATGGCGTTTATAAGTTAATGAAAAAATCGGGTAGTTTTGCCCAGGAGCGCCTGGAAGATTGTTATCGGGCCGTTTACAACGCGATTCTCAAAGGTATAGCGTTTGAGAAAGATGATAAAGCGCATAGCAACTCGACCTATTCACACACCAGCTACTTTAAATCTTCTAGATCATACTGGTATCTAAATCAAGAACTGGATCTTAGTTGTTGGCCCAGTGATGATTCGATTCCATGCGACTTGGCTTGACAATGAAATTAACCAAACTCTACGGCTTGCATTCAGTACAAGCCGCACTCGATTATTCGCCTAAAAAAATCCACCAAGCCTGGGTTGACAGCGGGCGGCAAGACAAGCGCTTGACGCAGGCGATAGATGACTTAGGCGCCTTGGGCATAGTCCCTGAAAAAGTCGATAGAAAACGGCTGGATCGGCTGGCCGATAATAACAATCATCAAGGCATCGTCATTGAAGTTGAAATGCCGGGCGAGTTGTCGGAAAGCGATTTAAAAACGGCGGTCGAAAACCTGACGGAAACGGCGTTGTTTCTGGTGCTGGATAATGTGCAAGACCCGCATAATCTCGGTGCCTGCCTTAGAACTGCCGATGCGACAGGCGTGCATGGCGTTATTATCACTAAGGATAATGCTACAGGCATTACGCCGACGGTCTGCAAAGTCGCCAGCGGCGCGGCAGAAACGGTGCCGGTTTATCAGGTGACCAATTTAGCCCGCACTTTGCGTTGGCTGAAAGGCGAAGGCTTGTGGATTATGGGCGCGGCCGGTGAAACAGCGCAAACGGTTTATACGACTGACTTTACCATTCCGATGGCATTGGTAGTCGGCACTGAAGGCAAGGGTTTAAGGCGCTTGACCAAAGAGCAATGCGATGTGCTGGTGTCAGTGCCTATGTTGGGCCAAGTGGAAAGCCTTAATTTGTCGGTTGCCACCGGTGTGCTGCTCTATGAAGCCGTGCGCCAGCGCTTAGCGGCTGTTAAATAATGCAGGAAAAATCAACTTACCGGCTGCAAGGGAGCGACTTAAGCTGTATTCGTGATGACCGTGTCTTGTTTGAGGCGTTGTCATTCGATCTGGTTTCAGGGCAGGTATTGTTGCTGGAAGGCAAGAACGGTAGCGGTAAAACTTCGCTGTTGCGTATTTTGTGCGGTTTTAGAGAACCCGATGCCGGTCAGGTGTTGTGGTGCGGTGACGCCATCAACGACAGCCAGTATCACGCCGATATGGCTTATGTCGGCCATTTGGACGGCGTTAAAAAAGAACTGACGGTGCTGGAAAACTTAAAAGTCTCGTTGGCGCTGGGTCGTTCCGGGCAGTATTCCATTGCACAGGCGCTCGCTAAAGTGCAGTTGGCGGATTATGACGATGTGCTGGTTCAGGCCTTGTCGGCAGGCCAGAAAAGACGCTTATCGCTGGCGCGCTTATTGATTACGCATAATACCGTGTGGATACTTGATGAGCCGTTTACGTCGCTGGATAAGCAGGGTATAGCCTTGATTGAAACCTTAATGGCCGAGCATTGCGCCAGCGGCGGAATGATTGTTTTAACATCGCACCATGACATCGAATTGCACGGTGTTGATGTACAACGTATTAGTTTATCCTGATGTCTTTATCTCACGCATTTTTTGCCATTATTCGGCGCGATTTGGTGTTGGCACTGCGCCGACGTTCGGAAATCGCCAATCCTCTGTTGTTTTTTGTTTTGGTCATCACGCTGTTTCCTTTGGGGATCGGTGCGCAGCCGCATTTATTACAAGCGATCGCGCCGGGTATCATTTGGGTTTCCGCATTGTTGGCGGCGATGTTGTCATTGGATAGCTTGTTTCGCTCGGATTTCGACGACGGCTCGTTGGAGCAGATTTTATTAAGCCCGCATCCGNNCCGGTGTTAAGCTTGATCGGCGCAATTGGCGTGGCCTTAACCGTAGGCTTGCGCCGGGGTGGTATGATTTTGTCCTTACTGGTTTTACCGCTGTATGTGCCGGTGCTTATTTTTGCCGGTAATGCCGTAGAGATGGCGGGCAGTGGCTTACCCGTCGATGCCCAGATCAATATTTTGATCTCGATTTTATTCATGGCTTTGGTTCTTGCGCCCTGGCCGACAGCCGCCGCATTAAAAATGAGTATTAATTAACAATATCTCGTAGAATATTCGGCTACATTATCAATCTGGAGCAATAGACGATAGGCATGGCTAGATAACTGTCTTTTTACACCTGCTTAGAATCTTATAGTCGCCTTTGGCGACTTTGTTGTCCCTGCACTATTGAACCTTTAACCATTAATCTCTTCTTATGTTTTTAGTTCCAGCCCCGGTAGTCCGATTTTTTCATCGTATGGCGTCACCCCCGCATTTTTACGCGTTTACCGAACGGCTAATGCCGTGGCTGGTGGTGATTTTTTTGTTGTTGACCGGGGCAGGACTCTACGGCGGCTTGTATTTGGCGCCGACCGATTATCAGCAAGGCGACAGTTACCGTATTATTTATATTCATGTGCCCAGCGCCTGGATGTCCTTGTTTATATATATGTTCATGGCAACCGCAGGCGGCATAGGTCTGGTTTGGCGGATTAAGTTGGCGGAAATAGTCGCTATCAGCAGTGCGCCTATCGGTGCCAGCTTTACGTTTATCGCGTTATTTACCGGCTCCTTGTGGGGAAAGCCCATGTGGGGAACTTGGTGGGTTTGGGATGCGCGCTTAACGTCCGAGTTGATTTTGTTGTTTTTGTACCTGGGCGTTATCGGTCTTTATGGTGCGATAGACGACAAGCGCGTCGCCTCCAAAGCTGTGGCCATTTTGGCCTTAGTCGGAGTGGTCAATATACCGATTATTCATTATTCCGTGGAATGGTGGAATACCCTGCATCAAGGGCCTACGGTGACCAAGATGGATAAACCGTCCATCCATGTCAGTATGCTAGTTCCCTTGTTGTTAATGGCCTTGTCATTTAATGTTTATTATTTTATCGCTTTGATACAGCGGGTGCGGGTCGAATTGTTACAGCGGGAGCGCAATGCGCAGTGGGTCAAAAACAAGGTATCGGAGCAGAACCTATGAGTGTGCAGGAATTTTTCGCCATGGGCGGTTATGCGTTTTACGTTTGGACTTCCTTCGGACTTACTTTCGTTATACTGCTCGCCAATATCATCATTCCCATCGTGCATCGCAAACAGTTTTTTGTTAATGCTTTAAAGAAAAAACGGTAAGTCTATGAAACCAGCCAGAAAACAGCGTTTAATGCTGATAGCCTTGATGGTGATTGGCGCGAGTATTGCGACGGCATTCGCGTTGAAATCATTCAATGATAATTTGATGTACTTTTTTTCTACAACCGATGTGGTCGACGGTAAAGCGCCTAAAGATGCCTTGTTTCGTCTGGGCGGCATGGTCATTAAAGGCAGTGTTGAAAGACCCGGTGATGGCATGATGGTGCGCTTTAAGCTGACGGACTTCAGTAAGGAAGTTACCGTCGAATACACGGGCATATTACCGGATTTGTTCAGGGAAGGTCAGGGCATCGTGGCGCATGGCAAGCTCAATAACCAAGGCGTGTTCATCGCCGAGGAAGTGCTGGCCAAGCATGATGAAAACTACATGCCGCCGGAAGTTAAGAGCAGTTTGAAAAAACAGGTTGAGCCAGTTACGGCTCAGTGATGGACACTCTTTTCAAAGGGCGGTTAGAGCGTTGGAATGACGATAAAGGGTTTGGTTTTATCCTGCCCGAACAGGTCAAAGACGAGGTTTTCATCCATATTTCAGCGTTAAAAAATATGCCTCGTCGTCCTGTTGTTGGCGATGTTATTTATTATCAGCTTCATGTGGGTAATGACGGAAAAACCAAGGCAGTTAATGCCAAAATTGAAGGTATTGCCGTCGTAAGGACAAAAAGGTCATATAGTAACAAGCAAAAACTCAATCAAAACCGGTTGGTTTCTACGTTGCTTTCCCTTTTGCTTTTTATTGCCATTGGGTACTTTTTGTACATTAATGTCACGCAGTACCGTCCTATTAAAGCTGATGGCGCAATACAACATGCCACAAGTACAGATAGCCGTCATGATTTAATTTTGAAAGATGCATTTCAGCATCGGACAAGTAATATTCAGGTTGAAGGTGAAGGAAAAGTTTCAAAGATATTGCCGGATGATACGGATGGCTCCAGACATCAGAAAATTATTGTCGCGTTAAATTCTGGGCAGACTATTTTGATTGCCCACAATATCGATCTTGCAGGGAAAATCGATCCTATCCGGCTAGGAGACTTTATCGCTTTTAACGGCGAATATGAATGGACTGAAAAAGGTGGTTTAGTACATTGGACGCATCATGATCCTAAAGGCCATCATGTCGCTGGTTGGATAAAACATGACGGACAAACATATCAGTGAAACCGAGTCGGGCTGCATATTTTTATAATCCAATATTATTGGTGTAGTCAATGTTAGGTTGTCACAGCATCAACTTAGCCACAATTTAATAGAGCATAAAAACGATCACATGAGTCAAAAACAATGATTGCAGAACTAGGACATTTTTCACTGATACTCGCCTTGTGCATGGCGCTGGTGCTGGGCATCCTGCCTATTGTCGGCGCTTTTCGCAATCAGGCGGGTTGGGTCGCCGTTGCAAGACCCGCCGCGTTCGCGCAACTGCTGTTCATGGCATTGGCTTACGCGAGTTTAACCTACAGCTGTTTGACGCATGATTTTTCGGTCAAATATATCGCCACCAATTCCAATACGTCCTTGCCTACGCTGTATCTGATTTCCGGGGTTTGGGGCGCACATGAAGGTTCCTTATTATTATGGGGCTTGGTGTTGACGATCTGGACTGCATTAGTTGCGCAGTTTAGCAAAAGCATACCCGATGCGACTCTGGCGCGGGTGTTAGGCGTTATGGGGCTGGTTTCCATCGGCTTCATCCTGTTTTTATTGCTGACCTCTAATCCCTTTGAGCGCTTGTTTCCCGCGCCGTTGGAAGGGCGGGACTTGAATCCCTTGTTGCAAGACCCCGGTTTGGCAATCCATCCGCCTATGCTGTACATGGGTTATGTCGGATTTTCCGTGGCTTTTGCCTTTGCCATAGCCGCTTTGCTGGAAGGTCGTCTGGACGCCGCTTGGGCGCGCTGGTCCAGACCGTGGACTAACATGGCCTGGATGTTTTTAACGCTGGGGATTGCCTTGGGCAGCTGGTGGGCGTATTACGAACTGGGCTGGGGCGGCTGGTGGTTTTGGGATCCGGTGGAAAATGCGTCGTTCATGCCGTGGTTGGTCGGCACTGCGTTGATCCATTCCTTGGCGGCGACCGAAAAACGCGGCGTATTTAAAACCTGGACGGTTTTACTGGCTATTTTTGCTTTTTCCTTAAGCCTGCTGGGTACGTTCCTGGTGCGGTCGGGCGTATTGACGTCAGTCCATGCCTTCGCCAGCGACCCTGCTCGAGGCCTGTTTATCCTGGTATTTTTGGCGGTCGTGGTCGGCGGCTCCTTATTGCTTTATGCAATAAGAGCGCCCTATGTCAAAAGCAGCGCGACGTTTGAGCTGGTCTCCAGGGAGTCGGCGATTTTACTTAACAATGTGCTGCTGGTGGTTACCGCCTCCAGTATTCTGCTCGGCACCTTATATCCGTTGGTGATAGATGCGCTGGGTTTGGGCAAGATTTCCGTAGGCCCGCCGTATTTTAATGCCGTGTTTATTCCGCTCATGGCGCCGCTGGCGATAGCCGTCGGTTTAGGCATGTTGTTACGCTGGAAAAAAGATTCCATCGGCGAGCTGGCATTGCGGGTGCGCTGGATTATTGGCGCTTGCATTGCTGGCGGTTTGGCGCTGCCTTTGCTGATGCCGTTTTATTCATGGGGCGCGGCGTTAGGCTTGACGCTGGCGTTATGGACGGTCGCCATAACCGTGCTGTCTTTTATAGATCGCATGGGAGCCAAAGGCTTTACTTGGCAGCGGTTGGTAACCATCCCCGCCGGATTTTACGGTATGACCATCGCCCATTTAGGCATCGCCGTATTCGTTACCGGCATTACCTTAACCAGCGTTTACAGCGTAGAAAAAGACGTGCGTATGGCGCTCAACGACACGCTGGATATGTCAGGCTATATTTTTGAATTTCATGGCGTTAAACAAACTAAAGGCCCCAACTATGTGGCCCAGCAGGCGTTTGTAACCGTCAGTCACGACGGCAAGCAGGTCGCTAAGCTGGAGCCGCAAAAGCGCGTTTATCAGGTGCAAAAAATGCCGATGACGGAAGCGGCGATAGACGCCGGGCTGTTTAGGGATTTATTCGTCGCCATCGGCGAACCTTTAGGCAACCAGGGCGCTTGGAGTTTGCGGATTTATTACAAATCTTTCATCCGCTGGATTTGGATGGGCGCGGTATTTATGGCCGTAGGTGGTTTATGCGCGGCTTGTGATCGGCGCTATCGAGTTGTCAAGATACCAGCAGGTGGATGATGACAACTAATGAAAACAAAAGATTTGCTTTATTGATCGATGCCGATAATGCTCAAGCGAAAGCCATAGATGCCATATTAACCGAAGCCGCCAGATACGGTGATGTAACTTCACGGCGTTGTTATGGCGACTGGACAAACACACAGCTCGGCAGCTGGAAAACTGTACTTAATAAACATGCCATCCAGCCTATGCAGCAGTTTGGTTATACGACGGGTAAAAATGCCACTGATTCGGCATTAATTATTGATGCAATGGATTTGCTTTATACCGGTAAGTTTAATGGTTTTTTTCTGGTTTCCAGTGATAGCGACTTTACCAAATTAGCTACTCGTCTCAGAGAAGCTGGACTTGAGGTTATTGGAATTGGTAGGCGTTCTACGCCCGAAGCTTTTCGTGCAGCGTGTAATAAATTTATTTTTACCGAATCCATTATGGATGATGAGAGCTCTGCGGATGAAATTAAGAAAGATACAAAGTCCGTAAAAACAAGCACTACCATTGCACAAAATAGTAACAGCATTGTTTCTCCAGCATCGCAAAATGACAAAAAAGAGCAATCTGCCAAAACTGTCGATCCATCGAAAGATAATCAACTGAAAAAACTTATTAAAGAGGCTATTGAGTCAGCATCTGAAGAAGACGGATGGGCAAATTTGGGTGGGGTAGGTTCTTATATTCCGCGCGTGGATAGTTCTTTTGATCCTAGAAACTATGGTTTTGCCAAATTTGGCAAATTAATCAGATCGCTGGATTATGTAGAAGTACAACAAAAAAATATTGATAGTGGATCGAATACTTATATCCGATTTAAAGATTCTAATGATTAAAACCAAACAAGTGGCGATAGAATTGGGTTCTGCTGAGGAAAGCCTGTATTTAGAGTTGATTCATGAGGGCTTGCTTGCTCGTGAACAATGGCTTTATATGGAAAAGTTGAAAAATTTATCATCGTCCGTTAGTCAAGATGAAATACTGGCTTTGTTGGATAAAGCGCCTGATAGTGAAGCATTAGCTGCAGACAAAATGCCTAATCCTCTTTCATAAAGCCGAATTTATCAGCCATAAAAGCGCAATGAAATTAAAAAATCTGCAAATAAGCAATTTACGTTGTTTTGAGTCATTATCGATTGATTTTGATAAGCAACTGACTGTGCTTATTGCTGAAAATGGAGTCGGTAAGACGGCAATTTTAGACGCGATTGCTGTGGCTTTAGGGCCATTTATTGGTGGCTTTGATACCGGTGTCAGCAAAAGCTTTAAGCCTGAAGATGCCAGATTAGCCATAAGAAATGTGTTGCATATAACACGACCAGAAGATGTAATCCTGCAAATGGAATCGCAATACCCTGTTTCCCTTATCGCATTGGGTATTATTGAAGGACAGCATGAACAGTGGTCAAGAGAATTAACAGGAAAAAAAACGCAAACCACTTTTGGTAAAGCCAGAGTTATTATCAATTATGCAAAAAAATTACAGCAACAGGTTAGGGCTGGAGAAGAGGTGACTTTGCCCATTGTTGCTTATTACGGCACTGGGAGATTGTGGAAGCAAACTAAAACCAGCATCAAACATTCTATTGATTCGCAATCAAGGCTTTATGGTTATCGGGATGCTTTAAATTCTGAATCAAACTATAAGATGTTTGAAAAATGGTTTACAGATATGAGTATTGCTGAAAATGCTACTAATTCTGCGATAACTAGAAACAATCCTCCGCTAGCGGAGTATTTTGAAAATCCTGATTCAGCAGCTTTTAAACCCCCAGTTCAATTCATGGAGCTTGAGCAGGTCAGAAAAGCAATCGATCAATGTTTATCTGTTTCTGGCTGGAGTGATTTAGCGTATGAATTCAAATGGCGTGAATTGGTTGTGCGTGGTAACGATAACAGCTTGATGCCTGTTGCGCGGCTAAGCGACGGCGTAAAAGCCATGTTGAGTTTAACCGCCGATATTGCTTATCGCTGTGTTCAACTAAATCCGCATTTAGCATCACCTACCGAGGAAACTAATGGCATTGTGCTGATCGATGAAATCGATTTACACCTGCACCCGAAATGGCAACAAACGGTTTTGAGTGATTTGCGAAAAGCTTTTCCCAAGATTCAATTTATTGTTACTACGCATAGCCCGCAGGTTTTAACGACGGTTAAGACCTGCGGGCTATGCGTAGTGACTATAAATTGGATATA
>PMJA01000043.1 GCA_003158415.1 Methylobacter sp. | reverse complement strand
GACACCGACTTTGAAAAGTCACAGGCCTTCAGTAAATTTTTGCTTTCAATCTAGCATTCCGTAGTTTCTGCTCAAGAGTTCTAAGCTTTTTTTCGTCATCAGGATGACAATAAAAATCACGGCGTTTAAATAAGCCGTCATGCGATAGTCGTAAGCGGCGATCAGCCTGTTTTTCAGAGCTTGTTTTAGGCATGATTAATAACCTATTTCGCGTACTGTTTGGGCCCCTGTAGCACGATCCACTATATATGCAGTTATGTCATCCAATGCGCCCGCCTTTTCACAAATTTCAACAATCCTTTTATGGCTAAGTCTACCTGCAAAGCATTTGCTAAATTGCCCCCCATTATAATCACGAGAAATTATATGAGTGTACCAATCTCTATCCCGTAATTTTCTAGCATTCTGCCCTTGCAAATAATAAAAAAATCTATCGCCATGCAAATGATCAGGAACTCGGCCTTTAGGGGTTTCCCAACCAGATAAGTGATCAGTGGTGATTAAGCCGTGCCAATCTTTTAGGCGACCTAAGTAAACTTTAACTATTTCAATTTCCATAACCTGAGACCATAAAAGAAAAGACATTTTATTGTTTCATGGTTACCGGTAACTTACAAGTTAATTTTGTCGAAAGCAAACCAAAATAAAAAGCCAATCATCCATGCCCTCGCGTCCTCGGCTCCATTGCATTACGCAAACTTCCTAGGAGGGGGGCGTAGGCCTCCTGCCTCATTCTTGGTCTGACTATTTAATTAGGTCTGGAATTTGAATTTCATTTGCAATCAAAGTGAGCCCGCAAAAGTTAAATGCAAGCCGAAGTCTATAAATGCAAGCTCATTTGCAGATAATCTGAGCCGATGCGCCTTTTCATTTGCAATTAATTCGAGCCCAAAACGGCTTTAAATGCAAGCCCGACTATTTTCAAACGCGAGCCGTTACATCTAGGCGGCGTCTTCCCCACGCCCGTGGGGGTGTTTCTTAAATTAGTTTGTGATATTAAGGGGGGCTGTGGAAGAGCCCCCAAAAGTGTTCGTTCTGAGCCAAGCCTCTTTCCAGAAGTACCGTTTTGGCAAATTTTGGGTGCTAATTGTTAATTGCCAATTAAACTGAGCCAGAAATGGCCATGTGTTTGGGCCACTTTTTCAGATTTTCTTTTAAACAATAAATCTGACCTCCTTCGACAAGCTAAGGGCGAACGGGATTTTGGAATGATCACCAAGCACCTCAACTGCGGTTTTTAGGTTCATGATAGCATTATCAAAATTGCACTATTTTACCTCTAAGGTCAATAGAGTTTTAATGCGATTGCCCTGTATTGTAAGGGACTTTAACTGGATGTTATAATTATCGGTTTTTTTTGGTTAGCAGGCTGCTTAGAAGCTCTTAAATGAAGTCGATTTCGGTTAAGGGGACCTCTAAAAATTGCTTTTTTCGCAATATTGACGAATATAAGTCATTGAAATTTATGAGTACCAGTTTTTAAAAATTGAATTAATAGAGATCCCCTTAAGTTGTTCATATTGTTAGTGGCTTTAAGCTTATGCCCAAGAGTTCAAATTCTGGGTGCTCTGAAAATCTTAAGGGAATTTGTTTTTCAACAGCCTACTTGGAAATACCTATGCATGATCAAGATATGCAGTTAGACGAAGTGTCCAGCTTCAATACTTTGCTTAAAGATATGGTTAGCGACGACCGGCAAACCGTCGGGCAACTGCCGTTGCTTAGCAAAGCCGAACGGCAAACTGTGCTCTATGACTGGAATGCGACTGCAACGGACTATCCAAAACACCTCTGCGTGCACGAACTGTTCGAAGCTCAGGCGGCGAAAACGCCACATAGCATCGCGGTGGAGCACGGCGAACAGCGACTCAGTTACAGCGATCTGAACGCGCAGGCCAACCGTTTGGCCCATTACCTGCGGCAACTAGGTGTAGCGCCGGATGTACGGGTCGGCATTTGCGTTGAACGCAGCCTGAATATGCTGATCGGCTTACTGGGCATACTCAAAGCGGGAGGGGCTTATGTGGCGCTCGACCCGAGCTACCCGCGAGAACGGCTAGGATATATGCTGACAGACAGTCAGCCCTTGGTATTGCTGACGGATGCGGAAACGGAAGCCCAGTTGATTGAGCTAGCCGCTGGACTGACTTGTATTAATCTAAGCGCTGAGATTCAGCCGTGGCAAGCGATGTCCTGCGCCAACCTGGATCCACATCAAACCAGCCAAAGCGCAAAACAGCTGGCTTATGTCATTTATACCTCCGGTTCCACGGGGAAACCCAAAGGCGTGGAAATGCCGCACTCGGCACTGATTAACCTGGTCGTCTGGCAAGTGAGCGCTGGGCAAAACCAGGCCCCGTTGCGAACGCTGCAATATAGCCCCATCAATTTCGACGTATCGTTTCAGGAGATGTTTGCTACTTGGTTTAGCGGCGGCGTCTTGGTGCTGGTCGATAATCTGACCCGCCGCGATCCGTATCTACTGTTACAATTTTTAGACAATCAACGTATTGAACGTTTATTTTTACCTTTTATCGCGCTTGATCAATTGTCCACGGCGGCCACGGAGCGAGGTTTCCCCCCAAAATCCCTTCTAGAACTGATCACCGCAGGCGAACAACTGCGTATCAATGCTACAATCAAAAGCTTTATAGCCGGATTGAACGATTGCCGCCTAGAGAATCAGTATGGTCCGTCCGAAACCCATGTGGTGACAGCGTACCGATTGCCAAGCGACTTGAACGCATGGGGGCAGCTGCCGCCGATAGGCCGCCCCATCGCCAACACCCAAATTTACATTCTAGACTCTCAAGGGCAGCCAGCGCCGATAGGCATCACAGGCGAACTGCACATAGGCGGCGCCGGGGTAGCCCGAGGCTATCTAAACCGGCCCGAACTGACGTCAGAGCGCTTTCTGGACGACCCTTTCAGTCAACAGCCGCATGCCCGGATGTACAAAACAGGCGATATGGGGCGCTGGCTTGCGGATGGCAACATCGAGTTTTTGGGGCGCAACGACCATCAAGTAAAAATTCGCGGCTTTCGCATTGAACTGGGGGAAATCGAAACGACATTATTACAACACCCCGGCGTACGAGAAGCAGTGGTGTTGGCGCGAGAAGAAGGCGGAGACAAGCGCCTGGTTGCTTATTACTGCGGAGAAAAGGAACAGGGGGCGGAGGTTTTACGCGCCCATCTCGGCGCCAGTTTGCCGGACTACATGGTGCCGGCGGCCTATGTCCAACTGGACACGTTACCGTTAACGCCGAACGGCAAGCTGGATCGGAAAGCACTACCGGCGCCAACCGGTGCAGACTATATCGTGCGCGGATACGAAGCGCCCATCGGCCAAATCGAGCGGACAGTGGCGTTGATTTGGGCCGAATTGCTAAAAGTAGAGCGGGTAGGCCGGAACGACAACTTCTTTGATCTGGGCGGGTATTCTTTGCTGGCGGTACAAGCCGTTTCCCGGTTAAGACGGGGGTTAGGCGTCGAAGCGCCCATAGAGCGTGTATTCGCATTGCCGGTACTCGCCGACTTTGCCGGTAGCCTGCAAAGCGCAGTCGCCAGTGAACTGCCGCCGATACAGCCGGTCGTCCGCACGGGGCGTTTAGCCTTGTCTTTCGCCCAGCAGCGTTTGTGGTTCCTGGCGCAGATGAAAGGCGGCAGCCTCGCTTACCACATCCCTATGGCGCTACGGTTGATAGGCCAACTGGATGCGGCGGCGCTACGGCAAGCGCTGGATCGCATCGTCGCCCGGCATGAAGCGCTACGCACCACCTTTGTCCAAGTCGGCGTTGAGCCGCCGGAGCAGCGCCTTAACGCTGTCGACTGCGGTTTTTCACTTATTGAACTGGATCTGCGCGGACAGGCCGATAGTGTAGCCGAACTGACGCAGTGGCTGGAACGCGAAGCACGGGATGAGTTCGATTTCGTACAGGGCCCATTGCTGCGTGGACGGCTGCTGCGACTGGCGGATCATGAATCCGTACTGTTGCTCACCCAGCATCACATCATCTCGGACGGCTGGTCGATAGGGGTGCTGCTCAATGAATTACAGGTTCTGTACACGGCATTCCTGCAGGGCGATGCCGACCCACTGCCGCCGTTGCCGGTGCAATACATCGACTATGCGGCTTGGGAACGCCAGTGGCTGGACGCAAATCGTCTAGCGGAGCAAGCCGCCTACTGGAAGTCCGCGCTGGTCGGCGCGCCGATGCTGCTTGAATTACCGACCGACTACCCACGCCCCGCCCAACAAAATAATCGGGGTTCGCAAATTAGTGTAGTGCTTGATGCCGAATTGACAGCGCAGTTGAAAGCGCTGAGCGTCCGGCATGGCGTCACCTTGTTCGTCACCCTGCTGACCGGCTGGGGGCTGTTGCTGGCGAGGCTATCGGGCCAAGACGAAGTAGTGATCGGCACGCCGACCGCGAATCGCGGATGCGAAGAAATTGAACGGCTAATCGGTTTTTTCGTCAATACCCTCGCGTTACGTATCGATGTGTCGGATGCGCCGAGCGTGGCGGAACTGCTAGACCGAGTAAAAAGCCAAGTGTTGGAGGCGCTCGCCCATCAAGATATGCCTTTCGAGCAGGTGGTCGAGATTATCCAGCCGCCGCGCAGTTTAGCCTATGCCCCGCTATTTCAAGTCATGTTCGCTTGGCAAAATACCCCGCAATGTGAACTGGAACTGCCCGGTTTATGCGTATCTACTGTCGATAGCCTCCATAGGACGGCAAAATTCGACCTGGTATTATCGCTGGAAGACGCAGGCGTGAACATTGTCGGTGGGCTTGAATACGCTAGCGCACTATTCGAACCCGCCACCGTGCAGCGTTATCTAGGTTACTGGATAAGTTTGCTTAAAGCGATGATTAGCGACGACCTGCAAACCGTCGGGCAACTGCCGTTGCTTAGCAAAGCCGAACGGCAAACCGTGCTCTATGACTGGAATGCGACTGCAACGGACTATCCAAAACACCTCTGCGTGCACGAACTGTTCGAAGCTCAGGCGGCGAAAACGCCACATAGCATCGCGGTGGAGCATGGCGAACAACAGCTCAGCTATGGCGAGCTGAACGCGCAGGCCAACCGTTTGGCCCATTACCTGCGGCAACTAGGTGTAGCGCCGGATGTACGGGTCGGCATTTGCGTTGAACGCAGCCTGAATCTGATTATCGGCCTGCTGGCTATACTCAAGGCGGGTGGGGCTTATGTCCCGCTCGATGTCGGCTATCCGGCGGAACGTTTAAAACGTATCTTGGCAAACAGTGCGCCGATTGCGATACTCACCCAGACGAGTACGGCCGAGCGCCTGTCAGCTGTTATCGAACATCTGCCATGTATAAACCTGAGCGCCAATGCAACACTTTGGGCGTCGCAGTCCGGCGTCAACCTGACGCGTGGTGAAACCGGCCAGACTTCAGAACAGTTAGCCTATATTATTTACACCTCCGGTTCTACCGGTATTCCCAAAGGCGTGATGGTACCGCACCGTGCGATAGGGCGTTTGGTATTGAACAACGGCTATCTGCAAATAGAGGTCAATGATAGTGTTGCATTAGCTGCGAATCCGGCCTTTGATGCCTGCACTTTTGAAGTGTGGGCGCCGCTACTCAATGGCGGAAGGATTGTTGTTATCGACGAGTCGGCAGTGCTTGAAGCCGAACGTTTTAACGAGATTTTAAAACGCTATCAGATCAGCATTTTATGGTTGACGGTAGGGCTTTTTAATCAATATGTAGTACGGTCTGCTGTCGATTTTAGACGTTTACGCTATTTATTGGTAGGGGGCGACAAACTTGATCCGCGCTCTATCGCTAAAGTGTTACGCCATGCGCCGCCGCAACATTTGCTTAATGGCTATGGCCCGACTGAAACCACCACCTTTGCGACCACCTACGAAATTACCGACTGTAAAGATGAGAATAGCTCTATTCCCATAGGTCGACCTATCGCCAATACAACCGTTTACATACTGGATCGGTATGTTCAACCGGTACCGATAGGTGTGCGTGGCGAATTGTATATCGGTGGCGATGGCGTGGCTTTAGGCTATTTGAATGATCCCGCCCTGACGGCAGAGCGCTTTCTGATTGATCCCTTTAGCCAACAGCCGCATGCCCGGATGTACAAAACCGGCGATATGGGTCGCTGGCTCGCCGACGGCAACATCGAGTTTTTGGGCCGCAACGACTATCAGGTCAAAATCCGTGGTTTTCGGATTGAACTGGGAGAAATCGAAACGGCCTTGGCGCAACATCCCGCCGTGTACGAAGCGGTTGTGCTGGCGCGAGAGGAGAACGGAGACAAGCGCCTGGTTGCCTATTACTGCGCGGAAGTGGAACTGGGAGCAGGGGTTTTACGCGCCCATCTCGGCGC
>PMJA01000105.1 GCA_003158415.1 Methylobacter sp. | reverse complement strand
TTGAACCACCGACCCCGGGGTTATGAATCCCGTGCTCTAACCAACTGAGCTATATCGCCATTTTGATAGGTCTTGTAAAGAGCGAGGATTATAGATACCCTCTTTTATTTTGTCAAACGTTGAATCGAAAATGGACGACATCGCCGTCTTTTACGATGTAATCCTTACCTTCAAGTCGCCATTTACCGGCATCTTTTGCGCCTTGTTCGCCTTTATAGGCGATAAAGTCCTGATAGGATATGACTTCAGCGCGAATAAAGCCTTTTTCAAAGTCACTGTGGATGACGCCTGCGGCTTGTGGCGCTGTGGCGCCAACAGGAATAGTCCAGGCTCTGACTTCTTTGACGCCGGCAGTAAAGTAAGTGGCAAGGCTTAGTAACGCATAACCGGCCCTGACGACGCGGTTTAAGCCCGGCTCTTCCAGACCTAAATCATCCAGAAATTCTTTCTTTTCTTCGTCATCCAATTGGGCAATTTCCGCTTCTATGGCTGCGCAGATCGGCACCACCGTTGCGCCTTCTTTGTCGGCCAGTGCTTGCACTTTATCCAGCAGCGGATTGTTTTCAAAACCGTCATCCTGCACATTGGCGATATACATGGTGGGCTTGAGCGTCATTAAACAAAGGTCTTTAAGCAAGGCTTTTTCATCATCGGTTAGCGGCAATGTTCGAGCCGGTTCGCCTGCATCCAGTTGATTAAAAACGCGTTCTAAAACCAGCTTTTTCGCCAGCTCGTCTTTATTGCCGGTACGGGCTATTTTACTGGCCCGTAACAAGGCTTTTTCAACCGATGCCATGTCAGCCAGCGCCAGTTCCGTATTAATCACTTCAATATCTGAAATGGGATCTATTTTTCCGGCTACATGCACCACATTATCGTCTTCAAAACAACGTACTACATGCGCAATGGCATCGGTTTCCCGGATATTCGCCAAAAACTTGTTGCCCAAGCCTTCGCCTTTAGATGCCCCGGCAACCAGTCCCGCTATATCAACAAATTCTATGGTGGTAGGCAGTACGCGCTCAGGTTTGACGATTTCCGCCAGCTTTTCCATTCTAATGTCCGGCACAGGCACAACGCCGACATTGGGATCAATGGTGCAGAATGGGTAGTTTTCAGCGGCAATTTTTGCTTTGGTTAACGCATTAAACAGGGTCGATTTGCCGACATTGGGTAAACCAACGATTCCACAATACAGTGCCATAGAGTTCTCTTGAGAGTTTTTAAGATAAGAAGTGAGTGCAGCAAGATGATCAAGCCGAAACAGCCGGTAATTATACTAGCTATCGGGCTAATCTAAACAGTTAAAACACGCATTGGGAAGGTATTCGCCCTGATTGCTTCCAGATCTGTCTAATTCTTGGGGTGTATAGAGTCCGAAGTTGGTAAGGCGACAGAAAGTCCCCTATCCCTTTGGGCATAGGTATCTACACAACTATTATGTACAATGAAACAATGGGTTGCAGTAGTCATAAGCTCCCTCTCCTGCTGGAGAGGGTTGGGGTGAGGAGAATAAAATCAACCAGTTATATCCCCCTCATCCCAACCTTCTCCCTCAAGGGAGAAGGGGCTGGTACTTGTGTAGATACTTATGCCCTTTGGGAGAGGGTTAGGGTGAGGGTATTTCAAATGTCGCTTTACCAGCTTCAGCCCCTATAAAAAACGGTCACCGGCTTAAAAACATCGAATCGCCATAACTAAAAAACCGGTAAGACTGGTCGATAGCGTGTTGATAGGCGCTCATAACAGCATCGTAACCGGCAAACGCTGAAACCAGCATCAACAAGGTGGATTCGGGCAGGTGGAAATTAGTCAGCATGGCGTCAACTGATTTGAATTGATAACCGGGGGTGATAAACAAATCCGTATCACCAAAGCCGGGGGCCAATTGACCGTTTTTAGACGCCGACTCCAATGCCCTGACCGCCGTCGTACCGATGGCGATCACCCGTCCGCCGCGTTCTCTGGCCTGACGTACCGCATCTACAGTGGCCTTGGATACGGCAAAGTATTCCTTGTGCATCAGGTGTTCAGATAAGTTTTCCACGCGCACCGGCTGAAAAGTGCCGCTGCCGACATGCAGGGTCACGAACGCGGTGCGTATGCCCAACGCCTTGATTTTATCCATCAGCGCTACGTCAAAATGCAATCCCGCTGTAGGTGCGGCCACAGCGCCCGCTTCTTTGGCAAACACGGTTTGATAGCGGGTCAAATCCGATTCATCATCGGCGCGGGTAATATAAGGCGGCAACGGAATATGGCCGATTTGCTCCAACAGTGCGAGTAAATTCGTATCGGTAAACTCCAATTGAAACAAATCGTCGGCCCGGCCCTGCACAACACAGTGATGACCCTGATCCAGCTCAATCAGCGCACCGGCTTTCGGCGATTTGCTGGCTCTAACATGGGCAATGGCGTGATGGTCGTCGAGTATGCGCTCAATCAGGATTTCGATTTTACCGCCGCTTTGTTTTTTGCCGAACAGTCGGGCGGGAATCACCTTGGTGTCATTAAAAATCAGCAAATCACGCTCAGTAATTAAATCGATAAAGTCGGTAAATTGCCGGTCGGTTATTTGCCCGGTGTCTCGGCTCATACACAACATACGGCTTGCATTGCGCTCTGCCAAGGGTTTTTGCGCGATTAACGTATCGGGTAACAGGTAATTAAAATCACTTTTTTTCATAGCGGGCGATATTATCAGGTTAAGCCGGTGAATACACCTTAAAAAATAAACTGGCTTTTTTTTAAAAGTGTTCTTATAATATCCGTTCTTTGCCGGGGTGGCGGAACTGGTAGACGCGCCGGATTCAAAATCCGGTGGGGGTAACTCCGTGCCGGTTCGATTCCGGCCCTCGGTACCAAGTTTAGGTACAGAGCCGTTCAAAGAAGTACAAAAACCCGCAAGTCGTAAGGCTTAGCGGGTTTTTTATTG
>PMJA01000424.1 GCA_003158415.1 Methylobacter sp. | reverse complement strand
GGTTTTAAATTGGGAATTGCTGCTCGGACAGCCTCCTAGTGTGAAATTTCTGTTATTCAGGTAGAATGCTAAGCTTCGTGTCGCGTTACGACGTAAATCATTACTGTTTAATTCCGTAGATTGTTTATGAAAATACTTATTCTTGGAGCCGGTGTGACCGGTTCGTCGGTGGCTCAAGCATTGGCGAGCGAAGAGAACGATATAGTCGTTATTGATTTCAAGCAGGAGCTTCTGGATGCGTTAAAAGAACGCTTTGATATCGCCACGGTCACCGGCAATGCCGCACATCCCAGCGTTTTGGAGCTGGCCGGTGTACACAATACCGACATAGTGATAGCGGTAACCGATAGTGATGAGACCAATATGTTGGCTTGTATGATCATTAATGCGCTGTATAACCGTCCGAAAACGATTGCACGGGTGCGAGCCATTGATTATCTTAAAAATCCGAAATTATTCGGCCTGAACGGCATCCCCGTCGATATAGTGATCAGCCCGGAACAAATTGTTATGGAGTCTATCCGTAATATCATTGAGTTTCCCGGAGTTTTACATATTTCCGATTTCGCAGGCGGTCTGGTGCGGCTGTTTTCGGTTAAAGTGGTCGCGGACGGGGTTTTAACCGGTAAAAAAATTAAAACTTTGAAGGAGCGTTTGTCCGACGGCAAAACTCGCGTAGTGGCCATATTCAGGCAGGGCAAACCGCTGTGCGTGACCGGAGAAGCCAGTATCGAAACCGGCGATGAAGTCTTCCTGGTCGCGCCTCGCAAAGAAGTGCGGCGGGTTTTGACTGAGCTGAACAAATTAGAAGCTCCTTTAAAGCGTATTATCATTGCCGGCGGCGGGCATGTCGGCAAGCGTTTGGCGCTGGCTTTGGAAAATGACCATCAGGTAAAAATCATTGAGAAAGATCCCAAACGCGCTAAAATAATTGCCAATGATCTGGGCAATACCGTGGTGCTGTTAGGCGATTGTGCCGATGAAGCGCTGTTACTGGATGAATCCATCGATAGCGCGGATTTGTTTTGTGCTATTACTGATAACGACGGCGTCAATATTATCTCTACGTCCTTGGCCAAGAGCCTGGGAGCGCGCAAAACGATCTGTTTACTCAATAACAATTCCTACACTAAATTATTGCCTGGCACCGGTATTGATGTCACTGTGCTGCCTAACCAGGAAACGCTGGGCAGTATTCTAAAGCATGTACGGCGCGGTGACGTCGCCCAAGTTAGTTCGCTATGCGGCGGCACCGCCGAAGCCATCGAAGCCATTGCCCACGATAATAACGGTGAAGAATCCGTTGTCGGTCGTCGTGTGGACACGATTGATTTTCCGGCCGGTATCGTCATGGGCGCTTTGATACGTAATGGCGAAGTTATTTCTATCCATCACGATACCGTATTTAAAGAGGGTGATCATGTCGTGATGTTCGCGATGGATAAAAAACTGGTCGCCAACATCGAACAAACCTTTCAACGTATTTGATAAAGTCGACTACCCGCTTAAGGCTGGACAGATAACATTCTTAACAATGATGTTATCTGTAAAATCGTTCCGCTTTAACAATATTGAGTCTTGAGCCTAGCTATGAATGTCATCCTTACCATTATCCATATCTTTGGCTTAGTCACCATGGGCTTTAGCGCCCTGATGAGCACCTGCCTGATTACATCAAAACTGGCCGATGACGGCGCTACCCATGCTTTTTTCGAAGGCACATGGATAACCTTGCTGTTAGGCGTGTTGATGTTTATTCCGACGTTACGGACTCCCAAAAAGGTATCGCGACAAGCGGGTTTTCTATTGGTGGCGATCACCTGGTCATTAACGCCGGTGCTTTGTACCATTCCGCTGATGATTTATATGCCGACGCTCAGCTTTAATGATGCTTATTTTGAGACTGTTTCCGGTCTTACGACGACAGGCGCAACCATATTGAGCGGTCTTGACCATTTACCGATGTCGATTAACCTGTGGCGGCATGAATTAAACTGGATCGCGGGCATGGGCATTATTATTTTTGCAGTGGCGATTTTACCTATCCTGGGTATCGGTGGCATGCAGTTGTATAAAGCGGAAATGCCGGGCACCGTTAAAGAATCGGATTTGCCGCCGCGCATCGCGCAGACCGCAAAAGCCTTATGGCTGGTTTATGCGGGTTTTACGGTAGCGTGTATTTTTGCTTTGCATTTGGCCGGGATGAATTGGTTCGACGCCATTTGTCATGCGTTTTCGGCGATGAGCCTGGGCGGGTTTTCCACGCACGACAGCAGCGTCGGCTTTTTCAATTCGCTGTCGATAGAGATGGTGCTGACAGTCTTCCAGTTATTGGCGGCCATTAATTTCGCCACCCATTTCGTAGCGTTACGAAAACAGTCAATTAACCCTTATATCGATGACCGTGAGGCTCGGACGTTTCTCACGCTGATCTTGGGGAGCTGTGTGATAGCGGCATGGGTATTGTGGAACGCGGGCACTTACCCGGATTTTTTGACGGCCTTGCGTTATGCGACATTTAATTTAGTTACTATCGCCACCGACTGCGGATTTTCTAACCAGGATTTTAATAAGTGGCCTGTTTTTGTGCCGATGTGGATGCTGCTGCTCAGTTGTCTTTCCGCCTCTTCAGGTTCTACCGGCGGCGGTATCCGTATGATTAGAACCATTATCCTGATGAAGCAGGCCCGCCTGGAGATGTTTAAATTCATCCATCCTTATGCTATTAAACCCATGAAAATCGGCGGCACGGTGGTCAGCAATAACATAGTCAACTCGGTGACTGGATTTATTTTCCTGTACTTCATGAGTATTGTTATCCTGACATTTACGTTGCTGTTTAGCGGATTGGATTTAGTAACCGCTTTTTCCGCCATCATTACCTGCATTAACAACGCAGGGCCGGGATTGAATGAAGTAGGGCCTGCGGGTAATTTCGCAGGCTTAAGCGATTTTCAAAAAGCCGTATGCACTTTTGCCATGCTGTTGGGGCGTGTACAGATATTCTCTATTGTTATTTTATTCGTGCCGGAGTTCTGGAGAAAGTAGTAACCATTTCTAAAATAATATTTTTCACCACAGAGGCACAGAGAAAAGTGTCGATATTTCAATATATTGAAAACTCTGTGCCTTTGTGTCTCTGTGGTTTTTGCTTTTTTAGTACAAATAGCGGAACTCGTCATTGACCGATACTTCGCGATTATTTTTTGCCCTGTGGCCTGACGATGAAACTCGGCTGAAGCTGGCGTGTTTGAGCCGCTCTTTAGCGGCTAATGGTTACCGGCCGGTGTCGATGCAAAACCTCCATGTCACGCTGGTATTTTTAGGCCAGGTTGACGCCGCCACTGAAATTCTAATAAAACACAGCGCTACGGGTATTTCTGCCCAGCCTTTTGTTCTGACGTTCGACCGGCTGAGTTATTGGCCTAAACCCAAAGTGCTATGTCTTGCCAGTACGCACACGCCCGATAAACTGGCGATGTTGGTAGCCGCGTTGGCGGATGTCGCTACTGGTTATGGTTTGCAAATAGACGCTCGGCCTTATCAGCCGCATATTACCCTGGTCAGACCGGCCAAAAATTTGCCGGACATAGACTGTGATCCGCTGCTTTGGCGGGCCGAATCATTTTGTCTGATGGAATCGTGCAGCGGGCCGGATGGAGTCAGTTATAAGGTGCGGCAGCAATGGCCTTTTATTGATAAGCATCTACAACTATTTACTTGACAGCTGACAAAAGACGGGAGTAATTTAAGCTCAACGGGAGCAGGGGAATTATTCCCGGCACTTTTGCGGACAACCCTGGCAAAGAGCGAATCGATCCCGGCAGTGTTGCAAAAACCATCGGTCTCTTTATATACAAATCCATCAGCGCTAGTTAATCCGGCAGGAGACTTCCTACGACTATGCCTACTCATACTTTTTTCCCCGCACTGAGGACGGACAAATGGTCTGGCTCTCTCATTACGCATTAAAACTCCCCATCGACGCCCCTGTCTGCCGCATCGGCGCTGAGGAAATTACCTGCACGTTGGTTGTTTGGATGTTGCAACACTGGCATCCCGCCACCCAACGCGACGCCAAGGAGGCTACTGCCCACAAGCTACTGATGATGGCCGGTATTACGGCATAAGATTAAGAGCCAAGACGGGTAAGCCGAAAGGTCGTTTCAATAGTTGGCATTAGGAATGTTGGGTATAAAGAGCATGCCCAGTATCTCAAGACTTAATGGCAATGAGGCACAACAAAATCCAATTGCCATTAAGGTTGGGTTGTCTGTTTTTAGGCCTATAAGGCCATCCATATCAATTTAGAGAGGTTCGCCATGTCCGCAATACTAACCAAACCGCTGATCGTGCCGGAATATACTAACGGTATCATTAATCTTTATACCCCCGACCCGGTCACTGGTGTGCCGGTGGTCAACCCTGCCTATACCATTGATCTAAAAGTGGTGTTGAACACCCTGTTCCCCGGACAGGGACGCACGGCTGCCCCGAATTGTTGCAAGCTGCATGGGATCGATTTGTTCATCGCGCAAAGCTCCGGCAATTCTCAGGCCGTCATCAAACTACCGGGCTATCTCAATAATCCGGTGACAGCGCAGGCACAGGCTTTTATTTTTACATTGAATGGCAATGATTATGTCGGTCTCGCCTTTGATAAAGCTAGCAATCTCTATACGGCAGAAGGTTCTTATGGCGACAACGCTATCGTTCGCTACAGCGGCGTCGGTGTGCCCTATCCGGGGGCGGGTGCGGCGTCAGGCAACAACTGTGGCATCAGGACGGTGATCGGCAATGCTGGTATGACGTCGTATTTCGGCGATCTGGTCTTCGATGCGACGGGTAATCTCTGGGCTGCCGACTACCAGAATCACCGCGTAGTCGCCTTCGATGCCGCGGGACTTGGCACTACCAATACTTGCCACGTACTCGCCAACCCCGGCGGCCCCCTCGCAGTTGCCAATACCGACCCGACCCTGAACACACCGTCAACCTACCTGTTCGCCGAGCCGGAAGGGCTGGATTTTGACGGTTTTGCCACCACGGCCAGTCTCTGGGTCGCCAACAATAACGATGGCGGCGGCAATGGTGGCATTTTCAACACTCTAACTTCGCTGGTCAAAATCACCCCAACGCTACAAAACGCCGTGTTGGCAACCGCCAACGGCGGCAGTGTGGCTGCCGCGACGATTGTTGCCAATACCAATTGCTTTATTTATCATGTGCCTAACAGCGCGGTCGGTCGACCGCAATTCGGCGGCTTGCAGGTGGACAAGGCGGCCCGTCGGCTCTATGTGAACGAGGAGGTAGGCGGCAATAGTCGGGCCTATGACCTGAGCACCATTGCGGCGACTCCAGCCGACCCGGCCGCCAGTCTGTTGGGCATTGTCTCCACCAACCCCGGCAACGGCGGCATAGCCCTGCTCGAACTCGGCGCTTTTGTGGTCGACTATCTCACTGACCAGGGCTATGAACCCGATACGATCAGTACGCGCTGCTGGGAAAGCCCGGCTATCAGCCTGACCCAGGCCAATGGCGGGCCGCAGGCCACATTGCCGCCAGCCGAGGATGTCATAGGCGGACAGCCCTGTTACCTCTATGTGCAAGTGCAGAACTTCAGCCCTACACCAACGCTGGGAATCGAGACGCTCGACCTCCGTTGGGTCAAGGCCAGTGCAGGATTGGGTTGGCCCACACCTTGGGATGGCACTGGCCCAATGGACAATGGGCATCCCACGGGCGGCATCATTACCACTGAGTTTCCCCTAGGCATTAATCCTCCAGGCAGCGTGGTGGTAGGGCCGATTCTCTGGACAGCGCCAGATCCATCCAAATATACCGACGGTATAGGGCATTTTTGCCTGCTCGCCCGGATCATCACCCCTGGTTTAGGCCCTATTGCACACACGACCGCAGGCATAAACTATCCCGATGGCGGCGGCCTGAGCTATCCCGAAGGCAGCGACCTAGCCGTCAATGTGCTCAATAATGCCCGTATTGCCTGGCGTAATATTCACATCATCAATCCCGTCACCGGCGAAATCAGTTACCGCGCCGGAGTGCAAGCCGCCAACTACAGCGGCGCATTGATGAATGTACGTTTGGGATTTGAGTTGCTGGATGCCAAAGCGCAGCCTATCCAGGCAGCATCTGGATCACTGAAGATTACTGCGGTCGGCGCTTCGCTGGCGGCGTTGCGGCGCAGCTCGCTAGGAAAGTTGCTTCATGGCGAAGAGCCAGTGGCATTGCCCGATATTGGAGTCGGCATCGATAATCTCCCCCTCGCGCCAGGCGAAACGGTGGCTTTCATCGTGGACTATGCGCCGATTAACCCGCTGGACGCCTATGTCATACGAGTGACCCAGTTCGCCAAGGAGTCAGGTGAGGAGCGGCTAATCGGAGGGCAGACCTTCGTCAACGGGCAGGTCAGCGGCTTTCCCGTTAAGCCGCCAAGCAAGGGCTTACCAAAGTATTTATGGTTATTGTTGGTGGTGTTGATACTGTTGCTGGTCTTTTATTTGCTATAAAACTGGTAGATCGGGCACATGCTTTTCGTGCCCGACATTCGGATCGATTATGGTATTGATCCGGCTAGGCCGTAGGTTGGGCTGCACGTTGTTTAGCCTAACCTACTTTTTTTCGATGTCTGCTAAGGATCGAAGCCTGCTATTCGTAACTCAGGATGCCAACTGTCGGCCATAATAAATCAACACACTCAGAGGGGCTAGCTTTAATTGCTACCTGCCCAGGCACTTTACTTTTTATCAAGCTGCGCGGCCAGCTGCCGTAATTGTGTATGTTCCCTGACAGTATCGTGTTGATTACGCAATTCCTTCCAGGTGACGGCATTGTCGTTATCGGTATCCAGGCCGATGGCAAAGTCAAGATCGCGCAGTGCAATATCCCATTGGCCTGAAATTTTATCGGNNGCCCGGCAGATTAAATAATTTCTTGTTAGCCTTAGAAGCTGTGTAAAATATAAAAAAACAAAAGCGTTAAATGCCTGATAACTATCCGGTAATGATTTTATTTACCGTCCTAAAAATTTTAATTAAACAAACACCACGCTACCCGCGATAACTTTTAAATACCCAGATGAAAAGAAAGCTAGCCATTCTATTTGTAGTCGTATTGCTCGTTGCTGTTAATTTCAGCATTTGGAGCTATATCAACAACCCCTTGCAATTACAGCCATGGACAAAAACCACCATGGGTGTCACCTACGACCCCATGCGCAAGCAAGATACGCAAAATGGTAATACCTATCCCAGCGCAGAAGACATGGACGGGGATTTGGCTTTGCTGGCCGATAAAGTGCATGCCGTCCGCACATACAGCGTGCTTAAAGGACAGGACAAGATTCCCGAACTTGCCGCCAAATATAATCTGAATGTCACCGTGGGCGCATGGATAGACGGCAATCTGGAAAAGAACCGCCAGGAAATTGACACCTTAATTGAGGTGGGTCGCCAGAATAATCCCAAAATTATCCGGCTTATGGTGGGCAATGAGGTGTTGTTGCGGGCTGATATTCCAAAAGCGGCCCTGATCGACTACATCCGCGAAGTGAAAAAACTCAGCTGGCGACCGGTGAGCACGTCTGAAACCTGGGATGTCTGGTTAAAAAATCCCGATCTTGTCGATGAAGTCGATTTTATCGCGATCCATGTTTTGCCTTTCTGGGAAGGCATAGCCTCCGATGACGCCGTTGATTATGTGTTCGACCGTTATCATGACGTGCAACGGGCTTATCCTAATAAATCCGTCATTATTACTGAAGTCGGCTGGCCTTCCGATGGTCAACCGTTTAAGCATGCAACAGCATCGATATCCAATCAGGCAACATTTTTGCGTGAATTCCTTAACCGGGCCGACGTTGAAAAAGTTACTTATTATATCGTTGAAGCCTTTGATCAACCCTGGAAAAAGTCTATAGAAGGTTCGGCGGGCGCTTACTGGGGTATTTTTAATGCCGACCGGCAAGCCAAGTACCCGATGGATGGCGATGTCCTGACCATGCCCAGCTGGAAAAACTGGGCCACAGGGGCTGCGGCTTTTAGTATGGTATTGATGGGTTTGTTTTTATTTACCCGCAGCACCTTAAAACTGCCCGGCGTGGTGTTTTTCGGATTAATAGCCAATCTTGCCGTTTCGGTCATTTTCTGGTCGGCATCCACCGGCGCCCAGCAATATCAAACTAAGCTCAGCATTTTATTTTGGGGGCTTATGCTGCTGATGCAGGTTATGGCCGTCATCATTCTGCTCATAGAAAGCCTGGAAATTGCCGAAGTGATCTGGCATCGAAAAACCAAGAGAACTTTTCAGCCCTTGACCCCTACGGCTGAGTTTAAATACCCCAAAGTCTCGCTGCATTTACCCATCCATAACGAGCCGCCGATGATGGTGCGCAAGACGCTGGAAGCGCTGGCGAAAGTGGATTATCCCCATCTGGAAGTATTGGTGATGGATAACAACACCAAAGATCCTGCGATCTGGGAGCCGGTGCGCGACGATTGCGAGCGGCTGGGGCCCATGTTCCGGTTCTTCCATCTGGAAAACTGGCCCGGTTTNNGCCGTTATCGACAGCGACTATGTGCTGTCGCCGGATTGGCTCAACTGCATGGTGCCTTATTTCGATAATGAAAATGTCGGCTTTGTACAGTCGCCGCAGGATTATCGGGATCGCGATCAAAGCGCTTTTAAGTCTTTTTGTTACTGGGAATATGCCGGTTTTTTCAATATCGGTATGGTGCAGCGTAACGAATATAACGCTATTATTCAGCATGGCACGATGACCATGATTAGAAAGTCGGCTTTGTTGGAAGTGGGCAAGTGGGCGGAATGGTGTATTTGCGAAGACAGTGAGCTGGGTTTGCGTTTGTATGAAGCCGGTTATGATTCGGTTTATGTGAAGGATTCATTCGGTCGCGGGCTGATGCCCGACACCATGTCCGGTTATATGACGCAACGCTTTCGCTGGGTTTATGGGGCGATGCAAATTATCAAAGGCCATTGGCGCAGCTTTTTACCGACCAAAAAATCACCATTGACGGCGGCACAACGCTATTATTTTATTGCCGGTTGGTTGCCCTGGTTTTCCGATGCTCTGGCTTTATTTTTTACCACCGCCAGCTTGGTGTTAACAGGCATCATACTGACTGATCCGATACACAGCGAACTGCCAGCCAATGTATTTTTATTGCCGACGGTGGGCTTGTTCAGTTTTAAAATTCTGCGCGGCTTATGGCTGTATCAGGCGCGTGTTCCGTGTTCGGTATGGCAATCGTTAGGCGCGGCGCTGACCGGCTTGGCGTTAACCCATACTGTCGCCAGAGGCACGGTGCAGGGTTTGTTTACTTCGGGCAAGCCGTTTATGCGCACCCCCAAGTATGAGAAACAGGGCCCTTTGTTTGCCGGATTGATGACGATCAGGCAGGAGTTGTTTTTTCTGATATTGTTAAGCGCCGGTATCGCCGCCATGTGCTCTATCGATCATTTCGATAACTTAAGCGGCCGGTTATGGATAGCCGTCTTATCGGTGCAGGCGGTTCCTTATCTGGCGGCTTTAGTCACGCTGCTGATCAGCATTGCGCCGAATTACGGCAGTAAAGGCAAGCTGTTGGCTGAAGAGCTGGATGAGTAACAAACCCATCAACTTAAGGCAATAACACCACNNTACAGGAAAACGCTATGACCCTCATACGCCAAGACGATTTTATCCAAAGTATCGCCGACTCACTGCAATACATTTCCTATTATCATCCGCTGGATTTTATCCAGGCTTTAAATGCCGCTTATCAAAAAGAACAAAGCCCCGCCGCCAAGGATGCGATGGCGCAAATCCTTATCAACTCCCGGATGTGCGCGGAGGGACATCGACCGATTTGCCAGGATACCGGCATAGTCACCGTGTTTTTAAAAATCGGCATGGGCGTGCAATGGGCCGCCGATCTTAACGTCACCGACATGGTCAACGCAGGCGTCCGCCGCGCCTACCTTGATCCCGACAATATCCTGCGGGCCTCAATACTGAAAGATCCTGCCGGAAAACGCATTAATACCGGGGATAACACGCCCGCCGTCGTCCACATGGAGCTTGTTCAAGGCGATATAGTGGAAGTGGAGATAGCGGCCAAGGGCGGCGGTTCCGAGGCCAAGGCAAAGTTTGTTATGCTTAACCCGTCTGACAGCATAGCCGACTGGGTGCTTAAAACCGTGCCGACGATGGGCGCGGGCTGGTGTCCGCCCGGCATTATAGGCATAGGCATAGGCGGCACGGCGGAAAAAGCTATGATCTTGGCTAAAGAAGCCTGCATGGAGTCTATCGATATTCAGGATTTGATCGCGCGCGGTCCCGGTAATGCGCTGGAAGAACTGCGCCTGGAACTGTATGACAAAGTCAATGCGCTGGGCATAGGCGCGCAGGGCTTGGGCGGTTTGACGACGGTGCTGGATATAAAAATCAAAGATTACCCGACCCATGCGGCCAACAAGCCGGTCGCGATGATCCCCAATTGCGCGGCGACCCGCCATGTTCACTTTGTTCTGGACGGTTCCGGCGTTGCCGAATTCAAGCCGCCCAGGCTGGAAGACTGGCCCGACATCAGCTGGAATCCTGGCGCTACCGCACGCAAAGTTAATCTGGACACGGTGACGCCCGCCGAAGTCGCGACCTGGAAGCCGGGCGAAACGTTGTTGCTCAGCGGTACGATGCTTACGGGGCGTGATGCGGCGCACAAACGCCTGATTGACCTGATTGAACGCGGAGAATCGTTGCCCGACAATGTCGATTTTACCAACAAGTTTATTTATTACGTCGGCCCTGTCGACCCGGTGCGCGACGAAGTGGTCGGCCCCGCAGGCCCTACCACCGCCACGCGCATGGATAAATTTACCGAAGCCATGCTGGCCCATACCGGATTGCTGGGCATGATAGGCAAGGCCGAGCGCGGGCAGGCAGCGATAGACGCCATTAAAAAACACAGGGCAGTTTATTTGATGGCGGTAGGCGGGGCTGCTTATCTGGTGTCCAAAGCCATACGCAAGTCGCGCATCGTCGCTTTTGCCGATCTGGGCATGGAAGCCATCCATGAATTTGTCGTCGAGGACATGCCGGTTACCGTCGCCGTCGATACCCAAGGCGTGTCCATCCATCAAACAGCGCCGAAAATCTGGCAGAACAAAATCGGCAAGATTCCTGTTGTAGTGACATCTTAGCGGGTTGTAAGGTAACTCGCAAAATACTCCAGCGCATCGCAATAAGTGCATTCGAATTATATCTGTTCGTCGACTACGAAAAGAAGAGGTAGCCTTATATGAAAGCTAATGAATTTGATAAACAATTTGATGGGGTTGATGACATCCTGAATGCTTTGGACTTATCCAAAGCAAAGAGGGTTATGCAGGATCAGAAGCGAGTGAATGTTGACTTTCCTGCCTGGATGATCGAGTCCTTAGATAGAGGGTTGGCGTGACGCGTCAGTCCATCATGAAAATATGGTTAGCCGAACGCCTTGAAGAATCGGCTGCTAACAAAGTTTTGTAGCGGACTAGCCGCTGAATGTTTTACCCAGAACGCTTTGTATTGGCACGAACAGTGTATCTACTTAGTTTCGCATCTGTCGCCATAGGAGTTTCATTTGAATAATAAATTATTAACAAAGCGACTTATTGAGTTGGAGGAGAAGATGCAATTTGTAGCTGATACTAAAAAATCTTCGTATTATGAAAACTTTGGTTCTTCTGAAGATGTTGACCCCGACACTTTTCTTGAGTGGGTGGTCAAGGTAAAAAATCTTATCGTTAAAGTTTGTGGTGAAAAATCTGTCATATAAATCCATAGTGCAGGCTGAAGTATTTGATACGGAACTGGAACAAGCCCATGAATTACTTAATAGTGAGTATTACGTCGCCGCCGCTGTAATCGCAGGCGTAGTTCTTGAAACAGCTCTAAGGGAGCTTTGCGAAAGAGCAAGCATTGTGATTGGATCAATGGATAAAATGAATGCCGACTTGGCAAAGGCTGGTGTTTATAACAAAATTGTTCAAAAACAAATAACGGCCCATGCTGGTGTTAGAAATAGTGCAGCACATGGCAATCAAAGTGAATTTACTAAAACTGATGTTGAGCAAATGATTCCAGCAATTGAACAGTTTTTGGCTTCCCATTTAGATGCCTAACGCAGTGGTTCAATCCGCTTAAAAATGAATTCTTTTATTCTCACCAAATCAATTTACCGTAGTCACTGAGCGTTAATAATGTTGATATATTTGGATAACTGTTGCTTTAATCGTCCTTACGATGATCAATCTTACGAAAAAATATTTCTGGAAACTCAAGCGAAACTCTATATTCAGGAAAATATCTTATCGGGTAAATATAAACTGGTTTGGTCGTATATTTTGCAATTTGAAAACGATGCAAACCCATATATCACTCATAAATACGAAATCAAAAAATGGAAAAATATGGCGAGTCAGTTGGTTTCTGCTTCAGAAGAAATTATTTTTAAAGCAAAAGAATATCAAGCTGTCGGTTTGCACGTTAAAGATGCTTTACATTGCGCCTGTGCATTTTCGGTTAAGGCGAATTATTTTATAACGACTGACAAGCAATTGATAAAATCAGCCCATAAAATAGCAGGGCTTAATGACGTCAATCCACTCACATTTATACAAGAAGAAGTGAACGTATGAAAACAGATAATGAAGTCATGAATACGGGGTTTAAATCCATTCTTTCTACTTTAGGGATGGTTGACGCAGAACGTTTTATTATGCTGCTCAAGCGCGATAAGTTCGACTATACCGAATGGCAAAAGAAACTTTGGCAGGATGAAACTGTGGAGTCATTATCTGAAAAGGCTCAGAAGGCATGGGAGCAATGAAATCATAATGATAACGGCACTGAAAAATAATTAATTCGGCTTCAACAAACGTGTAAATCAATTGATGTTCATCATTGATACGGCGCGACAAAAAGCCGGAAAACTGATACTTAAGCGGCTCAGGTTTGCCGATGCCGTCAAATGGACTACGTTATTGATTTTTTTGCATGGGAACAGGTTTAAAGCGTGTGCCGATAAACAGGGGTGACGCAACATTCAACTTTTATGTCAGCCTTGAAAAAAATCAATACGCCCCCACATAGTCGACATTCACATTAACAACTTTAGGAATAGTACCGTGACTGTTGAAGCAAAAAAAGAAACCCTGGGCTTTGAAACCGAAGTAAAACACCTGTTGCATTTGATGATTCACTCCTTGTACAGCAACAAGGAGATTTTCTTGCGCGAATTGATTTCCAACGCCTCGGATGCGGCGGATAAGTTGCGTTTTGAAGCACTGTCGAATGACGGTTTGTATGAAGGCGATAGCGAGCTGAAAATCCGCCTGGAATTCGACAAAGAAAAACGCACCATTACCATTATAGATAATGGCATCGGCATGACCCGTGCGGAAGTTCAGGAGCATATCGGCACCATTGCAAAGTCGGGCACCAAGCAGTTTTTTGAAGCCTTGACCGGCGAACAAGCCAAAGACAGCGAATTAATCGGTCAATTCGGCGTCGGTTTTTATTCGGCCTTTATCGTGGCCGATAAAGTCACCTTAACCACGCGCAAAGCGGGCGCTGACAAAAGCGAAGGAACCCGCTGGGAATCGGCCGGTGAGGGCGATTACACGCTGGAAGCCGTGGAAAAAGCGCAGCGCGGTACCGAAATCGTATTGCACCTGAAAGAAGCTGAAGGCGAATTCCTGGACGGCTACCGTATCCGTTCCATCGTCAGAAAATTCTCCGATCATATTTCCTTGCCGATTGTTATGGATAAGGAAGTCATGCCGTCTATGGATGACGAAGAAGGTGAGGAAGGCGAGGAAGCCAAACCGGTTGCCCAAATCGAAGAAGAAACCATCAACAGCGCATCGGCGTTATGGACTAAATCCCGCCAGGAAATTTCCGACGAAGATTACCATCAATTCTACAAACATGTGGGTCATGATTTTCAAGACCCGTTGACGCATGTACACAGTAAAGTAGAAGGCACTAACGAATATACCTTGTTGCTTTATGTGCCGTCNNGCCGAGCAGTTAATGCCGCGTTATTTGCGTTTTATTCGGGGGATTATCGACGCAAATTCATTGCCGCTCAATGTCTCAAGAGAAATTCTGCAACAAAGCAAACAAATCAGCGCCATCAAATCGGGTGCAGTTAAAAAAGTATTGGGCATGTTGGAAAATCTGGCCAAAAATGAGCCGGAAAAATATGAGACCTTCTGGGGTCAATTCGGTGCGGTCATTAAAGAAGGCCCGATTGAAGATCATGGCAATAAAGAACGTGTGGCTAAACTGCTTCGTTTTGCGTCTACTTTGGCCGATACCGATAAACAGGATGTTGCGCTGGAAGATTACATCAGCCGCATGAAAGAAGGTCAGGAAAAAATCTATTATGTCACGGCAGACAGTTTTGCTGCGGCAAAAAACAGCCCGCATCTGGAGATTTTCCGTAAGAAAGGCATAGAGGTTTTATTATTATCCGACCGTATTGATGAATGGCTGGTGTCTAATCTGGACGAGTTTGACGGCAAGCATTTACAATCCGTTGCCAAAGGCGATCTGGATTTAGGCGAACTGGAGAAGGAAGAAGATAAAGCCGCCCAGGAAGAAGTGAATAAAGACTTTGAAGCGGTGCTCAAGCAGATTAAAGACGTGTTAGGCGATAAAGTCAGCGATGTGCGTTTAAGTCACCGCTTAACCGAATCTCCGGCTTGTCTGGTTGCCGACGTTTACGGCATGAGTCTTAATATGGAACGGATCATGAAAGATGCCGGGCAATTAATGGGCATGGGCAGAAAGCCGATATTTGAAATCAATCCGACTCATCCTTTGGTGGTGCGTATGAAAGCGGAGCAGGATGACGCCCGTTTTGCCGATTTGACCCACATTCTGTTTGATCAGGCGATTTTGAGCGAAGGTGGACAGCTGGATGATCCGGCCGCTTTTGTGCATAAGTTGAACGGCTTGTTGCAGGGTTTGTTAAACTAAGCATTAACAAAACTAAAAAGGCTGGCTAGTTCCAGCCTTTTTTATGCCCGGTTATTATTTTCCGTGTAAAAACTTAACCAGTTTAACGGTGTTTTTATCCCGGTTTATAATTTCCAGCGGATGCTCGTGCAGCTTAATGCTGGTTCCCTGTTCGGGTATGGTTTCCATAAATTCAATGATAAGGCCGTTAAGCGTTTTTGGCCCTTCCGTCGGTAAAGCCCATTGCATAACGCGGTTTAATTCCCTGACTGTAATGGTGGCGTCAACCAGATAGCTGCCGTCGCTTTGTTTTCTAACAGTGATATCGTCGGTGATTAGTTCCCCTACGATTTCTTGCAGTAAATCGTCCAGCGTAACCAGTCCCTGCACATCGCCGTATTCATCGACAACCAATCCCAAGCGTATTTTTTCGCTTTTAAAGCGGAGCATTTGGGTATGCACCGGCGTATTTTCCGGTATGAATGACGGTTTGGTCAGCAGGTTGATGATCGCTTGCTTGTCAAAATTATCCTGATTGACCAGCACTAGCACTTTTCTTAAGTGCAGGAAACCTACGACCCGGTCTATGCTTTTTTTGTATACCGCCATTTGGGTGTGCGGACTGACTTTTATGTTATGGATGATGTCTTCTATGGATGCTTCCAGATCTATGCCGACAATTTCATTGCGGGGCGTCATGATGTCTTCGACGGTCGCCGACTCAAGATCGAGTATGCCCAACAGCATTTTTTGATAGCGCGCTGGCATGATACTTTCGGCTTCAGTAATAATGCTTTTTAATTCCTCTTTATTCAGCGAGTCATGGCTGTGCTTGTTGACGTTAACACCGACCATGCGTAGCAACAGGTTGACGAATAAATTGACGAACCAAACGATCGGATAAAATATTTTTAGTAACACCGTATAAATCCAGGCGGCAGGGAAAGCGAGCGGCTCCGGTTTGATTGCCGCTAGCGTCTTGGGCGTCACTTCCGAACAAATGAGCATGACCAGTGTCAAGAGGCCAGTGGAGATAGCGATGACGGATTCATCATCGGTATAGAGTTTGATGGCGATAACGGTTGCCAAGGATGCTGCGAAATTATTAATAAAAATATTGCCCAACAACATCAGGCCTAGCAAGTGATCCGGTCTTTGCAGTAATTTATATGCTTTTATCGCACCCGGATGCTTTAGCTTAACCAGATGCCTTAAGCGATACCGGTTTAGCGACATTAAAGCGGTTTCCGAGCCTGCGAAAAAAGCGGAAAGAATGAGCATGATGACAAGTATGCCGAACAGCATACTAAGGGGCATATCGTTCAAAGAAAGTGTACTCTGGGGTAGTGGAAACAGCTCTAGTCTCTACGATGAGAATTTTTTGTCAAGTCCGAATGTGTATAGATGACGATTTTAACCGTTAATGAACCGCTAGAAACCCTGCCTATTGTGTCATTTTCGGCAGGTTTAAAAATATATCCCTAGTGTTTTCATGGTTTGCAGGCCGAATAAGCACAAAGATGCGTCATTGCCTGCTGGATATAGGAAGTTATCGTGGGAGCGGCTTTTGCCGCGAAGANNGGGACACGGTGCGAGGCTTAACCGTTCGCCCTGAGTCCTTCGGCGGCCGCTCAGGAGAACCCTGTCGAAGGGTGTACGGTTAAGCCGTTCATGGTTCGACTCGGCTCACCACGAATGGCTTAACCTTATACTGCCCCACTTTAAATGAAAAGCCTGTTTTTATTCCTAAACCAACTTTGCTTTCAGAAAATCGATAATATCCGCAAATGGGATTTCTATATTTTCCTGCGCGGTTCTGCCTTTGTATTCAACCGTGCCGGTATCCAGGCCGCGATCACCGACAATAATGCAGTGCGGTATGCCGATCAATTCCATATCGGAAAACATAAAACCTGCGCGGACTTTCCTATCATCAAACAACACCTCAATGCCCGCCGCCTGCAAGTCTTGATACAGTTGTTCCGATGCGACTTTTAGGCGTTCGGATTTGTGCATGTTCATCGGGCAGAGCGCGACTTGAAACGGTGCGAGATTGGCGGGCCAAATGATGCCTTTGTCATCGTGGTTTTGCTCGATAGCGGCGGCGACAACTCTGGAAATGCCGATGCCGTAACAGCCCATCAGCATGATTTGATTTTTGCCACCTTCATTGATAACACCGGCTTTCATGGCTGCGCTGTATTTGCTGCCCAACTGGAAGATATGGCCGACTTCTATGCCGCGAGCCAGCGTAATTTCGCCTTTGCCGTCGGGACTGGGGTCGCCTTCGACGACCTTACGAATGTCGGCGACTTGTCTTTCCGAAATATCTGCAATGGAGACTATTAAAAAATCACTTTCCCAGTTACATCCTTTCAGATGAAAGCCCGGATCGTTAGCGCCGCATACAAAATCACTCATAGCTATGGCCGAATGATCAGCTAACCCATTAATTACTTGACCTGAATTCTTTACTGGGGGCCCAATGTATCCAGGGCGGCAGTTTAGTTTCCCCTCAATTTCCTCGTCAGTTGCGAAGCGAAATTCGCCCAATATTTTGTGTGCTTTGACTTCATTGAGTTCATGATCACCTCGCAAATACAATAGCCAGAACACTTCTGTATCTTCGTTCATAGCAGTTTTGACTGTTTGTATGATGGCAAGCGTCTTAAGAATTTTTTGGGGAGTAACACCTAAAAATTCACTGACCTCAGAAATCGATTTTTGGCCGGGCGTGGCGATTTTGTCTAATTCTTCACTAGGAGATAATCTGAGGGATTGGGGTGGTAAAGCCGCCGCTTGCTCAACGTTAGCCGCATAATCGCTTTCGGTCGAAAAGGCAATCGCATCTTCACCGGAATCGGCCAGCACATGAAATTCATGCGACACCGCGCCGCCGATAGAGCCGGAGTCGGCGATAACGGCGCGAAATTTCAATCCTAAATGGTTGAAAATATTAGTGTAAGCTTGGTACATGACGTCGTATGTTGCTTGCAGCGAGTCCTGATCCAGATGAAAGGAGTAGGCGTCTTTCATGATGAATTCGCGCGAACGCATGACGCCGAAGCGCGGACGGATTTCATCGCGGAATTTGGTTTGCACCTGATAATAAGTAATTGGCAGTTGTTTATAGCTTTTGATTTCGTTACGCGCCAGGTCGGTAATGATTTCTTCATGGGTAGGGCCTAAGCAAAAATCACGGTCATGACGGTCTTTTAAGCGCGCCAGTTCCGGGCCGTACTGTTCCCAGCGCCCGGTTTCCTGCCAGAGTTCTGCCGGTTGCAGCGCGGGCATTAACACTTCCAGGGCACCTGCTTTTTCCATTTCCTCGCGCGTGATTTTTTCTACCTTGCGTAATACGCGCAGACCCAAAGGCAACCAACTGTAGAGACCGGCCGCCAGTTTGCGGATAAGTCCGGCGCGTATCATCAACTGATGGCTGGCGATTTCAGCGTCGGCAGGCGTTTCTTTTACAGTGTTAAGGGGGAATTGAGTCGTGCGCATGGTGTGTTAAGTCTAGGAAGATGAAAAGAGGGCTATTTTACAGCTTTTTGACGTGTTCCCAAGTGTTGTTGGCCCCAACAGGGAGAGAAAATATATGGAAATCTATAAAAGTTAATTCTGATGGTTAACCGCTACACGCCGCTCAAGCAGCGCCCGGTGCTCTTCCAGCGTTGGCAGTCCGGTACGTGCGCCTGTTTTTGTGCAGCATAATGATCCGGCGGCGCTGGCATAACGCAAGACAGCTAGCCAATTCAACCGCGTGGATACGGCGGCGGCGAATGCACCATGAAAAGCGTCGCCTGCGCCGGTGGTGTCTATGGCGGCGACAGGAAAAGCGGGCAAGACGCCGCATTCCTGTCCGCGCCGCCAAATCAGGCCTTTGTCGCCCAGTGTAATGACGACCGTCGGGGATGTATCCGCCAAACGCGTTAAAGCAGTCTCTACATTGCCTGCATATTGCAGCGCGAATTTTTCAGAACAAACCAGATAATCTACTTCTGCCATCAGGGCTAAGGTTCCGTCATGCACGGAACCGGCATCCAGCACGGTAGGAATGCCGTCACGCCGACAACGTGCCAACAGCGCAGTTGATAAGTGCGGTTCGTGACCATCGAACAAGACGACCCTGGGAGTAACTTTTGAAAAATCAATCGTCCCCGCAGGCAGCGGTTGGGTTGCTCCTTTGTAATTGATTAGGGCGCGTTTTCCATCCGGTTTAACTAATACCGCAGAGAGCGGGGTAGGGGATGGGCCGCGTATAATGAACTCGGCGTTTACGCCGTAGTCCAAAAATTCCTGATAATGTTTGTCGCCGTAAAGATCCTGTCCCAGGTAGCCGGCGAAGGCGGCTTTAAGCCCCAGCTTGGCAACGGTTACGGCGGCGTTGGCCGCAGGGCCGCCGCCGCAGCCGATAAAGCCGGTTGCGGAAATTTTTTCATCTTCAGTCGGATGATGGTTGATTGAAAAGACCAGATCGTAAGCCGCATGGCCCACGGAAAGTACGTCGATGATCATGTCTTAAGTTGATGCTTATGGATTTTATTCTCCTCACCCCAACCCTCTCAAGCAGGAGAGGGAGCTTGTAGCTACAGCAATCCCTTCAACAGATCGTTTTTAATATCAGCTATCGCTTCTAGGCCCACCGAGACCCTGACCAAGCCGTCTTTAATTCCGGCGGCGGCCCTGGCTTCCGGCGTTAACCGGCCATGAGTGGTGGTCGCAGGATGGGTTATGGTGGTTTTAACATCGCCCAGATTTGCGGTAATCGAGATCATTTCTGTGGCATCGATTAATTTCCAGGCAGATTCCTTGCCGCCGCTTAATTCAAAACTGACTATCCCGCCGAAGTGGCTTTGTTGACGTTTCGCCAACTCGTGTTGTGCGTGGGACGGCAGGCCGGGGTAATGTACTTTGGCAACGCCGGGTTGTTGTTCCAGCCACTTAGCCAATTCAAAAGCGCTGTCGCAGTGCGCTTTCATTCTGACCGCCAGAGTTTCCAGTCCTGATAAAAATACCCAGGCATTAAAGGGACTCATGGTGGCGCCGCCGGTGCGCAAATAAGGATAAATGCTCTTTTCGATGATGTCATCGCTGGCGATAACGGCGCCGCCTACGCAACGTCCCTGGCCGTCTATATATTTGGTGGCAGAATGGATAACAATATCGGCGCCTAATTCAAGCGGCTTTTGCAGCACGGGGGTGCAAAAGCAATTGTCGACGATCAGTAGACAGTCATGCGCATGGGCAATATCGGCCAGCACTGCAATATCGGCAATCTCGGTTAATGGATTGGAGGGCGTTTCCAGAAACAAAAATCGGGTGTTCGGTTTAATGGCCGCTTCCCAGGCGGAGGTATCTATCAAATCGACAAAATCGGTTTCAACGCCAAATTTGCTGATATAATTCTGGAACATTAATACGGTTTTGCCAAAAACACCTCGCGAGCACACGATATGATCGCCCGCTTTGAGCAGCCCCATGCCGACCGCCATGATCGCCGCCATGCCCGATGCGAATGCCAGGCAGCGTTCGCCTTTTTCCATCAGCGCCAGCCTTTCCTGAAAGGCGTTTACGGTGGGATTGGTGAAACGGGAATAAATATTGCCCGGTTTTTGTCCGGTAAAGCGCAACGCAGCTTCTTCAGCGCTTTTAAATACATAACTGGACGTGGCAAAAATCGGCATACTGTGCTCATCTTCATGCGTGCGCTTATGTCCTGCCCTTATGGCCTGAGTTTCCAGGGAATAGTCGTTCCAGTTTATGTCTGTCATGGGCCTAGCTGAGTGTGGTGTTGTGGAAGAGGAGATCAGTTTAACAAAATAAAATCAATAAGAATCGAAAAGGCCGGTCGGGGTTTGCAACCCCGACCGAAACGTTTGAAGACATCACACTTTACAAAACGTGAGTAACGGGGTTAAAAACCCCGTCACGCTTCATTTCGTGATACACGCTTTCGACTTCTTTTTTCGTGTCTTTCGTGCTTTTCGTGGACAATATGGCGTTAATCGCTGTTTTGCATTTCGATAATGAAACTTTCCGAGTTTCTTTCCGTTTGCGCGCTGTCATTTCGTAATGCCTCGGTGCGCTCCAGATACGCATCGTCTATATCGCCGGTAATGTATTCTTTACTAAAGCAAGAGGTATCGAAATGTTCGATAGTCTGATTACCTTTGCGCACGGCATCAATCAAGTCGCTCAGATCCTGATAAATCACCTTATCCGCGCCTATGGCGATACGCACCTCGTCTTCAGTGCGATTATGGGCGATCAATTCATGAGCGGCGGGCATATCGATGCCGTAAACATTAGGATAACGTACCGGCGGTGCGGCAGAGGCAAAGTACACTTTTTTAGCGCCGGCATCGCGCGCCATCTGGATAATCTGCTCGGAGGTAGTGCCTCTGACGATAGAATCGTCAACCAGCAAGACGTTTTTGCCGTCAAATTCCAGACTGATGGCATTTAACTTTTGTCTGACCGATTTTTCCCGCATTTTCTGACCGGGCATGATAAAAGTCCTGCCGATATAACGGTTTTTGATAAAGCCTTCGCGATACTTTAAGCCCAGTATGTTCGCCATCTGCAAAGCAGCCGTCCGACTGGTGTCGGGTATGGGAATAACGACATCAATGTCATGATCGGGCCAATCGCGTTGCACTTTTTTGGCGAGCTTTTCACCCATGCGCAGACGCGCCTTATAAACCGAAATACGATCAATAATGGAGTCCGGTCTAGCAAAATAAACATATTCGAATATGCATGGACAATGATCCGTACTTTCGGCGCACTGCTGGGTGTGCAGTTTGCCTGATTCCTCTATAAATACCGCTTCGCCGGGCGCGATGTCCCTGATAATGTCAAAGCCCAATACATCCAGGGCGACGCTTTCAGAGGCGATCATAAATTCCGAACCTTGTTCGGATTTTCTCTCCCCAAAGACGATGGGACGGATGCCGTTAGGATCCCGGAAGCCTAAAATACCGAAGCCCGCAATCATAATCACTACCGCATAAGCGCCGCGACAACGACGGTGTACGCCGGAGACAGCCTGAAAAACATCATCGACGCTTAAATCCAGTTTACCCAGGCTTTGTAATTCATGAGCAAAAACATTTAACAAGACTTCGGAATCGGAATCGGTATTAATATGCCGTTGATCTTCCACGAACAGGACTATTTTCAACTCCTCTGTATTGGTCAAATTACCGTTATGCGCGAGCGTCAGCCCGAATGGGGAATTGACATAAAACGGCTGCGCTTCGGCGGAGCTGGTACACCCGGCTGTTGGATAGCGTACATGGGCGATACCCATATTGCCCTTTAACTTTAACATTTGGGCATTGGTAAACACATCGCGGGTCAAGCCGTTGTCTTTACGCAGATGCAAGCGTCCACGCTCGCAAGTGACTATGCCTGCGGCGTCTTGGCCCCGATGTTGCAAGACTGTCAGGGCGTCATAGAGTTCCTGATTAACAGCTTGATGGGAAACGATAGCGGCGATACCACACATTATTTTTTACCTGAAGTTAAAAGTTGTTAACGATAACGGACATAAGCGGCTAGTTCCGACGGTATATGATCTCGTAACCACACGGCGCATAGTTGGAAGGGCGGCAGCACAACTGATTCCGCCCACCAAGGATCATTCGGCATGGGCGTCAACCCGGCCAACATGACGATTATCACCATAGCGACCATGCCGTGTACCGCGCCGACAATCATTCCGCCGAAACGGGCGATAAATGATAATTGGGGGTTGTTAAGGGATGCGCCTAGCAGCAGCCTGATTAAAGTGCCGACAACCAGAGTGAGCAAAAATAATAAGGCGAAAGAGGCGGCGATTTTAGATGTAGGTTGATTGATGCTTGAATCCAGAAAAACCGAAAACTCGCGGCTAAAGCTTAGGCCGATCCCGATTGCCAGTACCCAGAAGGCTAATGAAAAAACTTCCAAGCTAAATCCGCGCAATAATCCTATGATTAGTGCGGTAGCAAGCAGTCCGATAATGGCATAGTCTATCCAAATCATGGTTTTTTTATAAAAGCCGATTGTTTAGTGACTCATGGCCTGTTACTCGGAAATCATAAAAGAGGGTATTTTTTGACTGTCCAGTTTTGCCTTCATTTCGGCGGCGCGTTTCTTTTCCAGCGCAGGCCCTACTTTAATGCGATATAGGGGCGTGTTACCGGCGCCTTTAATTGTTTCCAGGGTTGCCGGCAATCCTTGTTTATGCAATTTCTCAAGGAGCGATGCGGCATTTTCTTTTTTACTAAAAGTACCGGCTTGAAGATACCAGCGACTCAATTCCGAACTGGGTTTTTCCGGTTTGTTAACAGGCTCCGAAATCAACGCTTGTTCTTGTGGCATCTGTTTAGATGTACTGCTGTCAGCTTTTTTTACCGTTTTTTTGGTTTTGTCTATAACACCAGTATTCAACGACTTTGGCGAGTGGTCATTGCCGGGTTCATCTGCCGATGGTTCAAGTCCAGCTTCTGTATCAATTTCGGGGCCATCATCGACGGGTTCATCTAAGGGCAGTTGATTGTTAGCCGACAGTTCGGATTCTTCTTCCGTATTGACGACAGTTTCAGATCCTGCTTTATGTTTATTTAAAACCTGATCAGCATTGGTTGGTAATTTATTAGCCGACTCTTCGCCAGTGTTAACCGGAGTCTTTGGAATAATCAGTTCACTGACTAATTGACCGCTATTATCAACCGGGTCATCAAACAGCATGGGAATAAAAATTGCCGCTAATGCTGTAACCACGACAGCGCCGATCAACCTTTGTTTTAATTCTTGATTCATTTTTTCAACTCACCTTTTCTCAAACTCATTCAAACAATCAGATACTAAAAAGAAAGATCCAAAAACCAGCAGCAAATCGTCTGCTTGCGCCTGATTTTTTGCAGCATTAAATGCTTGGGCAAAACCTTTGTAGCCAAAGGATACACGGGTCACGGAACTGTGTGAAAAAATCTCGCGCATAAGGGATTCTGTCGCTGCCCTGGGATTGGCTAACGGCGCAAAAAACCAATCGAAAACCACCGGATTCATGATTTCGAGTACAGCGGCGATGTCTTTGTCTTTCATCATTGAAAAAACCGCGTGTATTCTTTTACCGGGGAAAGTCTTAATCAGATAATCAAGCAGCGTTTTGACTGCATCAGGATTATGTCCCACATCTAACAGCACGGGGATTTTATCATTAATTAATTGAAACCGACCGAGTAACCGGCAATTTTTCAGGCCGACGCGAATGGATTCGTCGCTGACCGGCAAACTTTTTGCCAATAGCTGCACGGCTAAAATAACCGCTGAGGCGTTACGGTATTGATGTTCGCCTTTTAAACCCGGTTCAGGCAGTTGGCTAATAGTTTTGATGCCATCAAGCCATTCCCAGGTCGTGGCTTGCTTTTTATAGTAAAAATCTTTGTCGATACAATACAGTTGGGCGTTTTTATCCGCTGCACTTTGCAACAATGACTGGGGGGGATTGCAATCGCCGACAATAGCAGGCGTGTTGGCCCGGAATATGCCGGCTTTTTCCCATCCGATGGCTGTTCGTGTTGTACCCAGCCAATCCACATGATCGATACCGATACTGCTGATTAACGCTACGTCGGGATCCACGATATTGACAGCATCAAGCCTGCCGCCTAAACCGACTTCAAGCAATTGTATGTCCAGGCCTGAGTGCCGGAATATATCGAGTGCGGCTAGCGTGCCGAATTCAAAATAGCTTAAGGAGGTGCCGCCCCGTACCGATTCTATTCTTGCAAAGGCCTCGCAAATCAGCTCATCCGATACCGGTAGACCATCTATTTTTATCCGTTCGTTATATTTCAGTATATGTGGAGAAGAATACGCGCCGACACGGTAACCTTGCGCCCTGTAAATGGCCTCAAGATAAGCGATACAAGAGCCTTTGCCGTTGGTGCCTGCAACAGTAATGGTTAGCGGTTTGATGCCATTGGGATTCAGTGCATGAAAAACCTGTGCCGCCCGCTCTAACCCCAAATCTATGGCTAAGGGATGTAAGCTTTCCTGCCAATCCAGCCANNCGATGCCGTTGTTTTGCCTGCTGTTAATAGCGCCAATATGCTGGCGATTTTGTCGCGTATTTCACGTCTATCGATAATCATATCGATTGCGCCATGCTCTTGTAAAAACTCGCTACGCTGAAAACCTTCAGGCA
>PMJA01000012.1 GCA_003158415.1 Methylobacter sp. | reverse complement strand
GATGCTCATAAAAGCTTTTGCAAAAATAGCGACTCCCCGCGATTTTTCTCAGCTGAGCAATCCTAACCCATCTTCGTGACTTCTACCAACAATTACTCATTATTTCAACAAGTTACAATTTTCAATTTATCTCAAATGGCACTACAGATTTTTTCTTATCGATAATTGTTTTACATTTACCTATCGGGTCGGGTTTGATACTCAAGGCAGCATATATTTGCTTCTGCCGTAATTCAGGTTTTGTTGTGGTCCGCAGGTGAATCGTTTTATTGTCATCTGTCGGTAAGGTAATCGTGATGCGTTGTTGGGTCGACATGATGTTGCGAAGGCTATCCCAGCTTAAATGGATACCCTGCTGCTTGAGCTGATAGCGCAGGGTATGCACCAGATGATAAGCCAGTAAGGTTATGAACAAGTGGCCGGTGACGCGATCTTCTTTATGGTGGTACACCGGACGTAAACCGAGGTCGGTTTTCAAGCTTCTAAAGGTGGCTTCGATCTCGGTCAGCATCGTATAGGTCGTCCACAATTGCTCTTCTGACCAATTTGGAATATTAGTTCTTAGACAGTAGATGCCACAATGATGGTCTTTTTGTTCACTTTGCGGTTCACGGCGCCATTTAATGCGGATGGCATTGTTTTTTTCGTCATCGGCAGTAACCTCTATGCAGTAGTTTTGTGCAACGCGGCTGTTTTTTTCGCGTAACCGACCGATGCGTTCAAGTATTTTCGCGTAGTTTTTGATCGTGCCCTTTTTGTCCAAGCCGGCATTGAGCTTGTCGAGCGCCTCTTCCAGACGCACATGGAAGCGGTTGCGGATGGCCTGTTCTTTTTTGGCTTTTTGATCGGAGTGACAATAAAGCCGGGTTTCCCCTGTTTCTGCATCGATTGCGCGGTAAAGGGTCACCTTGCTCTGTTCGGTTTCCCGAACCAGCACGGCATTGTCCTGGTCTCTGGGATCTTGTACGTAGCGTTCTCGGCCGACCACCAGGTAAAGATAGCCACGTTCGCTTAACCAAGCGATGTTTTCAGCGCTGGCAATGCCGGCATCCATGATAATCACCGGTTTTTCAGAGGGTAATGGATTTTTCCCCTGAAGACCGTCCAGCATCAGCGCCAACGTGGCAGGCTCACTGGCGTTACCTGGAAAGACCTGGCTACAGAGCGGAAAGCCATCGCCATCCAGAACCAGACCTAAGGTGACCAATGGACAATCACTGCGTTTTTCTTTGGAGCGACCGAACTGGGCCTTGGGATTCTGAGTGCACTGACCTTCAAAGTAGGTGTTAGTCAAGTCGTACAACACAATGCTCCGGTTTAAATCGAATAAGGTCTGCTCCTGAACAGCCAGAAACGCTTCCAGCGCTGGCTGGTATTTGAGCAACGTATCGCTGATGGTGTACAAGCGCGTCAGACTGGTGCAGCCATAGTCATGATCAAGCAGCTCACCCAGGCCGGTGCGCGATTGCAGCCAATCATGGGTCTGTAGCTCGCTACCCGGTGAGACCATGCGGCCTATAATACTGCCCAGTGCGGCGGCGGAATCGATTTTACTAAAACCGAGCGCAGTGAGTTTCTGATCCAGTTGCAATTGCGTGACTGCATGGAATGCCAACGTTTCCACGCCGATGCTGCGAGCTTGAACGGCTTCGATATGATTAATGTTGACGGTATGATAGTCCTGCTCGGATGTCGCTGTCGCCACCGGTTGTGCCAGTTTATCGATGATCAGGGCGCTATAGCGCTCGGCGGCTGCCTCCAGCAATTGACCTAATTCATCCGCCAGATCAAACAACTCCGCTTGGTACGGTCCTGAGCCTTGTAGAAACTGTTCAATTCTGGCCGTCAACAACGGCCATTGCGTGGGCTCAATGGCAAAGTTTTTGCCTAGATTGAGTAACGTGCGTTGCTTGACTTGCGTTCCCTCACGAACGGATTCAACGATCCGATAGGTATAGGAATCTTCGCCATGATCCGCTGTTTTAGTTTTGGTTCTTCGAATATACATGGCTTTAGCATGCGCGCAAATCCGGAAAAAATCAAGACGCTACTGCAAATAGATGGCACTACAAAGAGCGTCAAAAAATGACCATTGATTTTAAAGGAGTTTTTCGAAACAAAAAACCGCGAGCAACGAAAAATCAATGACTTAGAGCGGCTGGAGTCACGAAGATGGGTTAAGTTTTTAATGACCCGTTCGCGATATTTTTCTTCATAATAAGTCTGACCCTGATCCACATATTCTTCCCCCTTGGTTAGCATGGCGTATATTAACCGTGCCAGTTTATGGGCACAAGCGGTAACCGCTTTGCCTTTATCCATCCGCCCACACAACCTGCGATAGTAGGCACCCAAGGCTGATTGGCTGTTGCGTAAATTCACCGCCGCCATTTTGAGGGCTTTTGCGGCCTTGTTGGCCGTCCGTTTGGTCGCCGCCGAAAGTACCTTGCCGCCGCTAATCTTTGTCCCAGGACATAAGCCCAGCCATGAGGCAAAATGCTTGGCACTCTTGAATTTGGACATATCGGCACCGATTTCCGACAGTACCTTAAACGCGGTGGTCACATCAATGCCATCGATGCGGGTTAAATCCACCCCGCACATTTGCAGCAATAGTAAGCGTGCATCAAACTTGGGGGCATTTTTGGGCTTGCCACCACGGCGTTTGTGTTTTTCTGGCTTTAGGTCATAGCGTGCCAAGTCTTTCATCAGTTGCTCTATTTGTTGGTCGCAAGCCAGCAGTTGTTCAGCATAAAAATCATACAACTCGACTGCCACCTTAAGGCTGAATAAATGCTCATCCCGCCAACTGCCTTGCAAGGCCTTGGTAATCTCTTCCTCGCTGGCCTTGACATGGCCGTTGCGGTATCTGGCCAACGTTTCTCCATCCCGTTCACCCGCCAAAATAGCACGGATTATCTTTTGCCCAGTTTCACCCACAACATCGGACAGGACTTCCGTCAGTAAAATGTTCATCAGCAGCAAAGCCTTTTGGATATGCTGAATGTGTGTTGCCTGGTAACGCAGCAACATCTCCCGTAGCCGTGCGACGACACGTAGCGCGGCATAATCACCTTGTGGTCGGAAGGCTCCTGACAGCAGGCCAAAGCTCATCAGCTGTTGTAGCCATTGGCAATCCAGTACATCCGATTTACGACCAGGCACGTTTTTGACATGCCGTGAATTGACCAAGAAAACCGTAAAGCCCCTGGATTCCAGTAATTCAAACAGGGGAATCCAATACACACCAGTCGATTCCATGGCCACGGTGTCGATTCCGCAGGCGGTCAACCAATCNNGCGGCGTTAGGATAAGTCAGTTCAAAGGTTTTTTTGAATTTGCTCATGGCGGTATCCTCAGGCTGGAAACGAGTTGCCATGCCGCCGTGGAAACGTCTTAAAAGTCACTCTCTCAAACGGGATAGCCAGGAAACCTGGACTTCACCAATATCACTGACGTAATCCTAAACCATGCTAACGTACGGGTGCGAACACACCATTGACATATCGGTCTTTGGCGACACGGACGTCCTATATTACTCGAACAGAGCTTCTTTTTCACACTTTTCCCCGCTTTTTGGGGAGTGGATCGCTAACGTTAGACCGAACTACCCC
>PMJA01000284.1:2465-7048 GCA_003158415.1 Methylobacter sp. | reverse complement strand
CCAAGCAAAGATGCTTTGAATCCCAAAGAACAAGCCCCATTTTTATTCACAGTGGAAGTCGATATAGATATGAATCATAATTAAGGTGTATACTTTATCCATACATTTATTCCACTATAAGTGAATTATGGGCAATCTAATCCAACACCGCGATATTTATAAACAAGCATTGCAAAGTAAGGACGATAACGTTTTATTACGGGAAAAAGCTTGGCTGACTACCGCCGCCGCATCCGCATTATTGGAGCAAGATACCGAGGCGATGCGCCGTGTCAGGGCTTGTTGCGCCGATTTGTCGGCGTTGGCCGACCGTTTCGATACAACCGGCAAGCCCGGCGATCGCTGGCGTGCGCTGGGAGACGTATTGACCTTGGCATTAGAAAGCGGCAAGCCGCTGGAACAATTGCGCTTGGTATTGCCGAACACGGTCGGCGGTTTGATGATGAAGCATATCAAGGATCAACCTGGCATCACGCCGACGGAATTGTCCCAACGCTGCGACAAACAACTGAACCATATTTCTAATGAAATTAAAAAGCTCGAAAACGCCGGGTTAATCCACTGTTTCAAGCGCGGTAAAAACAAGGAAATCTTCTTGTCTATATTGGGCAAGGAGGCATTGGACAGCGTTGCGCCGCTGAAAATCGTTGCTCAACAAGAATCGAAGCGGGATTACAGATATATAGATGGTAAGCGCGAGCAACGCTTGACTGCATCCGGCACACCGAGGCTTCCTTTCGCCGAAGCGGCTGTAGCATAATGAACGCCCAGACTGAAAAACTCCCCACGCTGACTCGTTTCGTCGCCTTTTATTCCTACAAAGGCGGCGTTGGTCGCACCTTGGCACTGGCCAATTGCGCACGGGCATTGGCGGCGGGCGGCAAAAAAGTGGTGTTGCTGGATTTTGACTTGGAAGCTCCCGGCTTGCTGCATTTCGATGCATTCCAACCCAAAAGTAATGAAAAGAAACCGGCGGGGTTTGCTGAATATCTGGAAGTCTGTCTGCAAGATGGGCCACCGGAGAAGCTGGATGGCTATGTCCATGAATGCAAAGGCAAAAAGGACGACCAAGGTAAAATCTGGTTGATGCCTGCCGGACGTCATGGCGAACCGGGTTATTTGGCTTTTCTGAATAGCACGACTTGGAGCGATTTTTACACCCGGCAAGACGGGTACAAAATCCTCGAAAATCTGCGCGGTCATATTATCGAACGTTATGAGCCGGATTATGTATTCATCGACGCCCGCACCGGCTTGTCGGAAATTGGCGGCATTGCCACCCATCAATTGGCTGACATTGTCGTTCTAGTGTTCAATTTGAACGGACAAAACCTAGTCGGCGCTAAGCGTGTGTTCGATTCGATCCGCAAAGCGCCGCTGCATCCTGCCGTTATCCTGGTCGCATCGCCCGTTCCGGTCATGCCGATGGACAACGGTACGCCGTTTGCTAAAAAAATGCAGCTAATCAAAAGGGATTTTTTGGGCGCTTATAATAATAAAGACCCGCTGGTCATTCCTTATCATCCGCTCTTGGCTTTCGATGACCGCCTGTTGGTTGACGACGGCGACTTGTTCAGTTCCGATGCACCCTACCGCCGTTTGGCGGAAATCATTCAAAAAGTCGCGGCAGTCGATGCGGATTATTACTTACAGCAAATGGCCGGCCCGCTGCAACGCGGCGATTCGCAGCGGGTAAAAGACATTGCACTGCAAGGTTTGGCGGAAAATCCAACGAATATCCATTTATTAATGAATCTGGCATTAGCTCATTACTTTATTGGTATGCCGGAAAAAGCGGTTTCAGCTATTGATGAGTTATTGCGCTATCATGCCAACTCTAATGAACTTCCCAAAAAACAATTAGTTGCTCAGGCTTTATTTATTAAAAGCGTTGCACTGGGACAATTGCAAGGGCCTGAAGCAGCCATCACAGCCTATGACGTTTTATTGCAGCGATTCGGTAAGTCTTCGGAGCTGGCTTTGCAAGAGCAGGTCGTCAAAGCATTGTCCAATAAAGGCATTACCTTGGGACAATTGCAACGGCGTGAGGAAGCAATTGTGGTCTACGACGAACTGTTGCGACGGTTTGACAGATCTCAGGTTGTGGTTTTACAAGAACAAGTCGCAAACACGTTGCTCAACAAAGGCGTTACCTTGGGGCAGTTGCAGCGCCCTGAACAAGCTATCGTAGTCTGTGACGAACTGCTACGGCGATTTGGCGAATCTCGGGGGCTGGTTTTACAAGAACAAGTTGCCAAAGCGTTTCTCATCAAAGGTATTACGATGGGGCAATTGCAACGGCCTGAAGAAGCAATTGCCGTTTTTGACGAATTGTTGCGGCGATTTGGCGAATCCCAGGCGCTGATTTTGCAGGAACAAGTCGCCAACGCATTGAACGGAAAGGGCTTTTTGATGCTGCTGAACGCTAAAAAAATCTATAACAGCCCCATGCAACGGCAAAGCCTATTACAGGCGGCATTGAACCATTTTGAACAGGCGCTTGTTCATACTGCGGCGGAAGCGCGGGCCATGGTTCTCGGCAATCAAGGTTATGCGCTGTTTTTGTTGGGGCGCACAGTGGAAAGCGAGCAAGTTCTAAAGGAAGCGCTGGCGCTAGGCGGTAAGACGCTTTACGAAGCCGAATTGGCCGACAGCCATATCGATCCGCTGCCCGAAGATACAGCGTTCCGTGTGTTGCTGGAACGGCTGTGGAGTGAGACTGGATCGGAGACGGCTTGACGCCGTAGGGTATACAAACAGCTCGAAGAGTCGCCGGTTAAGGCGTTCATGGTTCGACAAGCTCACCACGAACGTCTTGGCCTTAAACTGTCCCGCTTTAAGTTGGTAGCCTTAACGGCTGACTCCGTTGTAAATGCTGATTACTGCTTCTTACCAAACAGATTCTTAAGTTTGCCCAGCTGGCCTTTGGCGGCATTAACCTTCGCTTGTTCTATGACCGGTTCAGGCTGAATTTCCGCTTCCTGTTGGGTCTCTTCGGCGGGCTTAGGATCGCCAAAATAATGTTTTATTTTTCCGAACCGAGCTTTAGCGGGAGTAACCGGCGGCTGTTTTATTTCCAATGGCTCAAATTGAATATCCGTTGCTTCCTGTTCGGCCGTTACGGTCGGTTGTTTTGAGCCAAAGATGCCTTTAAGCTTGCCCAGTTGGCCTTTAGCGGCATTAACCTTCGGTTCTGCGGCCAATGGCTCAGGCTGTATTTCGATGGTTTCCGCTTTGGTTTCAACGGCTTCCGGTTCGGCTATAACAGCCGCTTGCTTGGATTTGCCGAACAGATTTTTGAGTTTACCAATCTGGCCTTGGGCGGCGGGCGCAGGTTTTTGTTCTACGGCGACTGGCTCAGGCTGGATTTCCACAGCCGCCTGTTTTTCTTCAATAATTTCCGGCTCTGCCGCCACAGGCGTCGGCTTGGTTTTGCCGAACAGGCCTTTAAGTTTGCCCAGNNGACTTCAACCGTCGGCGGTATTTCAATAACGGGTTCTTTGATTTCCGGCGCACTAACCACGGCTGCCGGTGCAGGCGCTTTTACGGCTTCTGCGGGTTTAATAGTTTCCAGTTGGTTAATCAGCGCGTCTTTAGCGGTTAATTTTTCTTCCAATTGCGTCAACTGCTGTTTGGCGTTAACCAACGTCAGCGCTTGCTGTTCCAGTTCGGTAAGGCGCGCAAGTTCCGACAAGTGTTTTGCCAGGGTTTGCGCCAAGGTTTGTTGCGCCAGCTCCTGTTGCTGTTGTTGCTGGGCTTTTTGGGCTTCCAGCGCCTGTTCCAGGTTGGAAATTTGAACAGTTTGTGCCGCCAAGCCGGATTGCAAAGTGGCGATGACGGCTTCATTTTCAGTACGTTTTGCGGTTTCCGCCTGATAGGCTTGTTGCAATTCGGTTTTGGCCTGCTGCTCGTTGCGCAACCGTGTCGTTAACAGGGTGATGACCCTGTCGTGTTGTTGCCATAAGCCTTCCGCTTTGATGTCTTCGGTGACCGGCAACGGGCGCTCACCCAGGTCGATGCTGGTCGCCAAGGCTTGAATGATAGAGGCGACCTGTTGATTGCGCAAAGTCAGTTGTTGTTCAAACCCTGCCGCCCGTTGCGTTTCATTGTTAGCCTGTAATTGGTGTTGTTGCATTTGCTCGACAGTCGCCGTTAATTCCGCCTTCATAAGCTGCGTTTGTTGTTGCGCTGTATTGAGCTGGTTTTCCATATCCAGACGGGCATTGTTACTGGCGATAATTTTCTTTTTTAACGAGGCGATCTTAATGCTATAAAGACAGGCCGTCAGCAGCCAGACGGTTATGGCCAAAGCCCCTGCATAAACCGGGTCGTTAATGGTCGATTGAACCCAGTTAGTCAGCAGGGATTTAATAAGGGGTAAATAAGTTTCCATAGAGGCTTCTCAATTAATAGTCGGTGATGTGGATTGCAGGAGTTATTATTTTTATTGATGCCCCCTGCATATAAATCTAATGGTATCCCTAAGTGTCCGTTCGGGAAACCAAATTGTTAAAAAGTTCGGCGTTTGTTTTCGATGCGACTGTCAGGCGAGCCATTTTACCGCGATTTCACACACGCACAGG
>PMJA01000284.1:0-2435 GCA_003158415.1 Methylobacter sp. | reverse complement strand
CTTATATCAATCCCGACCGGCTTATTGATGACGGCGCTATCGCCGTGCATGGCATCACCAATGAGGCTCTGAAAGATGAGCCGCGTTTTGCGCAAATTGTCGATGAGTTTATCGCTTTTATCAGCGGCGCGGAGTTGGTCATCCACAATGCGCCGTTTGATGTCGGTTTTATCAATCATGAATTGTTACGATTGAAAAATCAGCCGGGCGCGGTCACGGATTTATGCGAGGTATTCGATACGCTGGCTTATGCCAGGAAAAAACATCCGGGGCAACGGAACAGTCTGGACGCGTTGTGTAAGCGCTACGGCATCGATAACAGCCACCGGGATTTGCATGGCGCGTTATTGGATGCACAAATTCTGGCGGATGTGTTTTTATTAATGACCGGCGGGCAGTCTTCGTTATTGGATGAAGGGCAACCGGGGATGGAAGGGGCGGATATAAAAAGGGACGTTAAGCGGGTGTCGGCGGATCGTCCGCCCTTAACCGTCATCCGTTGCAATGACGAGGAATTGGTGGCCCATCAACAGCGTTTGGAAGCGATAGAAAAAGTCGGCGGCGGGTGTCTTTGGAATCAATAGCGAAGACAAATCTTCTGACAATGTCGCCACAGATTCACTGATTATTAGTTTAATCTGGGAATCTGCGGCGGCTTTATTTTTCGAGTTATCTTATTCAGCTTTCGGCTTGGCTCTACGTGAAGTAGAACTCATACGTTTTTTGCTTTTATCCACTTTTTTATCGGCATCATCAGGCTTTACTCTTTTGGCAATGTCTTCCGGTTTCGCTCTTCTAACGCTGCCGCTGCCGTCCATTTTAGAGATGTTCAGCTGTTGGCCTGCCACCCTGATTTTTTTCAGTTCTTCAAGCAGTTCTTTGGGCATGCCCGCAGGCAGTTCAACGGTGCTGTAATCGTCTTCAATGCGGATGCGGGCGATATGATCGCCGTCTATGCCGGTTTCATTGGCGATGGCGCCGACGATATTGCCGGGCTTAACGCCGTGGTTGTGGCCGACTTCAATGCGGAAGGTTTCCATTTCGACAGCCGCGCCGCCTGCGCCGAATACACGCTTGGGTTTGCGATCCCGTTGCGGCCGGTCGTCCCGTTGTGAACGATCGTCTCTTGATGGGCGGTCATCGCGTTGCGGCCTGTCTTCCCTGCTTTCAAAAGATTTCTTGGGCAGATTTTGCATTAACAACGGCGTATCGCCTTGCACCAGTTTTGCCAGAGCGGCGGCTATTTCCAACGCAGAGACATTATGTTCCACCTGGAATTGCTCTATCAGTTGCGTGAAAAAGCTAAGCTCTTCTACGGCTAGGGTATCGGTAATATTTTGTTTAAAGCGGGAAATACGCTTGTTATTAATTACTTCGGTTGAAGGCAAACCCATTTCTTCAACTTTTTGTTTGGTGGCTTTTTCGATNNATATAAGATTCGGTATCGTAAGGAATGTCGTAATTGACGACATGGGTGATACGGTCGACATCCAGGCCGCGAGCGGCGACATCGGTGGCGATTAAAATATCCAGCTTGCCGTTTTTCAGGTGGGCGATGGTGCGCTCTCTGAGCGTTTGCGACATATCGCCGTTAATGGCCGCGGCTGAATAACCGCGCGCTTCCAGTTTTTCCGCCAATTCTATGGTTGCGGTTTTGGTGCGCACGAAAATAATCATGCCGTCGAAGGTTTCCGCTTCCAAAATGCGGGTGAGCGCATCCAGCTTATGTACGCCGCTGACCATCCAGAAGCGCTGGCGTATATTTTCAGCCGATGCAGAGGTGACTTTGATGGTGACTTGTTCCGGCTGATCCAAATATTCCTGAGCAATTTTACGGATGACCGCAGGCATGGTCGCAGAAAACAGCGCGATTTGGATATTGTCGGGCGTTTGTTCCAATACCCATTCGACATCGTCAATAAAGCCCATGCGCAACATTTCATCGGCTTCATCAAGCACCAGCGTGGTCAGGCCGTCCAAGTTCAACGTGCCTTTGCGCATGTGATCCATAACCCGGCCCGGCGTGCCGACAACGACATGAGCGCCGCGTTTTAACTGGCGTAATTGGGTGCTGTAATCTTGTCCGCCGTAAATAGGCAGAACATGAAAACCTTTTAAGTGTGTGGCGTAACGTTGAAACGCTTCGGCAACCTGAATCGCGAGTTCTCTAGTGGGCGCAAGAACCAGAACTTGAGGGTCTTTTTGCTGTAGATTGATACGCGATAAAATAGGCAATGCAAACGCNNGCCGTTTTACCGGTGCCTGTTTGCGCTTGTCCCAAAACATCTTTGCCTTGCAGCATGAACGGGATAACTTGTGCCTGTATGGGCGAAGGTGTTTCATAACCGACATCCTCCAGAGCTTTTAGCAGCGGTTCGATCAGTGCTAAATCACGGAAAGAGGGTAATGTTGAAACATCATTGGACATGGATTTA
>PMJA01000298.1 GCA_003158415.1 Methylobacter sp. | reverse complement strand
AAATATTAAGTATTTGCGGGGACTGTTCTCGACCCGGAATTTACGAATATCCTTTTGGCGCCTCCATTCAGTCCGTCCTAAATGATTGCGGGGCAAGCGATGTGCTGGGTGTGCAAATAGGCGGGCCATCAGGCACGTTTATTTCTAATCAGGAATTTGAAAGACAGTTGGCCTTTGAAGATTTAGCCACTGGCGGCTCATTTATTGTGTTTAATAACAGTCGACATATTCTCGACATTGTTAATAATTTCACCCATTTTTTTGCGCACGAAAGTTGCGGATTCTGTACACCCTGCCGCGTTGGCACCTCGTTATTGAAAAAACAGCTTGATAAAATTATTGACGGTCATGGTTCAACGGGTGATGTGGTCGCACTTGAAGAGCTCTGTCAGCTGATTAAAACCCAAAGCCATTGCGGTTTGGGACAGACGGCAGCGAATCCCGTTTTATCAACGTTGCAACGCTATCCCGAGTTGTATCAAAGCAAGTTGAAAGAAATCAGTTATGAACCCGGATTTGATTTGGATGGCGCGTTGGAAACGGCCAGACGATTGGCAAAGCGTAACGATGCCGGTGCGCATTTAGCTCAGACGGAGGAAGAATCATGAGTAAAACAATCACTATTGATGGTAACACCATCCCTTTTGACGACGGACAGACCATCATGGAAGCCGCAACTGCGGCCGGTATTTATATTCCACATTTATGTCACCACCCGGAATTCACACCACACGGCAGTTGCAAGCTGTGTACAGTAAAAGTGAATGGACGCATCTGTTCAGCCTGCACCTTCCCCGCTATGGAAGGTCAGGATGTGCTTAATAACACCAAAGAATTAACCGATGATCGGCAGCTTATCACCCAAATGCTGTTTGTCGAAGGCAATCATTTTTGCCCTTCCTGTGAAAAAACCGGAAATTGTCAATTGCAGGCAGTTGCTTATCATTTGAATATGCTCGACGATCATTTCCCACTTTTTTTCCCTAATCGGGAAGTGGATGCTTCTCATGCAGATGTTATGATTGACCATAATCGCTGCATTTTTTGCACACTGTGTGTTAGGGCTAGTCAGGAAAAAGATAGTAAGGATGTGTTTGCCATTAGTGGGCGTGGCATTAATAAACACCTGATTATTAACTCTAAATCCGGGCTGTTAAAGGATACGGATATAGATGCTACAGACCGGGCCGCACACATTTGTCCGACTGGAGCGATTTTGATTAAACGCACCGGATATCAAGTGCCGATTGGTGAACGTATTTACGATCATAAACAAATCGATCAAGTCAGTTTAGAAACGGAGCATCATAAGCATGGCGAATAAAATTAGAGTAGCAACCACGTCACTGGCAGGCTGCTTTGGCTGTCACATGTCATTTCTGGATATTGATGAGCGCATGTTACAGTTGGCGGAAGTCGTTGAATTTGGCCGTTCACCCATTAACGATATAGAGCATTGTATAGACTGTGACATCGGTTTGATTGAAGGTGGCGTGTGTAATTCTGAAAACGTGCATGTTTTACGTGAGTTTAGAAAAAACTGCAAGATTCTGGTTGCAGTGGGGGCTTGCGCTATTAACGGCGGTTTACCGGCGATGCGTAATTTTATTCCTCTGGAAGAATGCTTGAGTGAAGCTTATCTGGATGGAATTGGTGTTGAAAATGCACAAATTCCGAGCGATCCGGAGCTGCCATTATTATTGGATAAAGTTCGCCCAATTCATGAAGTCGTGAAAATAGATTATTTTTTACCCGGCTGCCCGCCTTCAGCAGACGTGTTCTGGAAGTTTCTGACGGATTTGATTGAAGGACGCGAACCTTTGCTGCCTTATGAATTGGTGCATTATGATTAATCGATTACTTACCCAACCTGCTTTAGTCTCATTACTAAACGGAACAGTTGGCTGCCCACCGAAACAATCGGCTTATGATTGTCGTCTTGATTTATTTTAGAGAAGTGTATGTACGAGCATTTAGAAACAGCACAAAACAAGGAGAATCTGAAACGAGTTGTCGTTGATCCGGTTTCCCGCGTCGAAGGTCACGGCAAAGTCACTTTATTGCTGGACGCGGATAATAAAGTTCAGCAAGCCAGACTGCATATTGTTGAATTTCGAGGCTTTGAGCGCTTTATTCAAGGCCGACCCTATTGGGAGTTGCCGGTTTTAGTGCAGCGTTTATGTGGCATTTGTCCCGTGAGCCATCATTTGGCTGCTGCAAAAGCCATAGACCAATTGGTCGGTGTAGACCCCCATAATCTCCCTGTTTCAGCCGATAAATTAAGACGCTTGCTCCATTTTGGACAATTGTTCCAATCTCACGCCCTGCATTTTTTTCATTTATCCAGNNTCATTAACCAAAGCCGAGCGTGATTATTTGCTGGAGGATATAGATCAGATGATCGAATGGTCTGCGGCTTCGGTCGCACTCATTAAAAAAGTGCATTGCTCCAACTTACCCTATTACGATGATTTCGGCACCATACGCTCCAATTATCTGGGATTAATCAAACCTGATGGCGCATTGGAGTTGTATCATGGCGGCATACGTGCCAAAAATGATAAAGGCGAAACAATTATTGATCATGTCGATTATTGTAAATATAACGAGTATATCCATGAAGAGGTTCGCTCATGGACATACATGAAATTTCCTTACCTAGTATCCATGGGCACGGAAAACGGCTGGTATCGTGTAGGGCCGCTGGCGCGGGTAAATAACTGTGACTACATTAATACACCGTTAGCCGAAGCCGAGCGGGTGGAGTTTAAGGCGCACAGCGGCGAAGCGATGGTACATAGTACATTGGCATTTCATTGGGCTCGTTTGATTGAAACCTTGCATTGCGCCGAAAGCATAAAAACACTGCTCCATGATCCTGACATCATGAGCCATGATTTAGTGGCGCAAGGCGAAAAGCGTTATGAAGGCGTGGGCGTCATTGAAGCGCCTCGCGGCACGTTATTCCATCATTATCAAGTCAATGAGAATGGCATCGTCACCAAAGCCAATTTAATCGTATCAACCACCAGTAATAACATGGGGATGAATGAATCAGTTCGACAAGTCGCAGCTGAATATTTATCAGGCCGTGAATTGACCGAGCCCTTACTGAATAATCTGGAGGTGGCGATTCGTGCTTATGATCCTTGTTTATCCTGCGCGACCCATGCCGTGGGAAAAATGCCGTTGCAGCTTGAACTCATTGATGCTGAAGGTAAGTTGATTGATAAGCTGGTTAAGCACAGTGATGGACAAATCGAACGGAAGACTAATGGTTAAACCGGTATTGCTATTCGGCTATGGCAATCTCAGTCGTGGCGATGACGCGCTAGGGCCTTTACTGCTGGAATATATTGAGAGCACAGTTAATCTGGACACGATTGAAATACTGACCGATTTTCAGTTGCAAATCGAACATGCGCTGGATTTGGAGAATAGAGCGTTAGTGTTGTTTGTTGATGCGTCTGTAGCCTGTGTCAATGCCTTTGATTTTGCCGTGCTTGCACCCGCTAGAGACAAAAGCTATACCACCCACGCGATGAGTCCTGCGGCAGTTTTGGATGTGTATCAAGAAATAAAAAAACAAACGCCGCCGCCTTGTTTTCTATTGAGCATTAAAGGCGAAAAGTTCGAACTGGGCGAAGGTTTAAGCATTAATGCTGAGCAGCATTTAGCGCAAGCGTGTCAATTTGCAGGGCAATTACTAGGTAATCCTGATAGTGCGATATGGCGGCAACAGGCAGATAATGCTCGAGAAATGTAGCATTCTGCATCGTCTATCAACCATCACGTCATGAACCAACGCCCCCTCAAATGACTAAGGTATGTTTAATAAAGCGCTTTACTCGCTGCACCAGATGCTCTACAGGCTTTTTTTTGTAATGCTTCATAATGTCGTCAACTTTATTAAAGACTTGATCGTGCATGTGGATTTTTTGTGGCATGGTCGTTCTCCTCGTTTTGACTAAGGGTGGTTAATGTGAACGGTAACTGCGCATTTGTCCGACTAACACGCCCTGGATTGCAACTTGTTCAGGACGATAGGAAAGCGCGGTCATGCTGGCATTGGCCGGTAGCAATAACACGTGCTCTGCGGTTTGCTCAATGTATTTCAGGGTGGCTTCTGAATTCTCGATTAAGGCGACCACGATCTCCCCGTTACTTGCATAGTCACGTTGCTCAATGACCACCCAATCGCCATCAAAAATACCCGCTTCGATCATGGACTCGCCCTTAACCTGCAACACATAGCAGGGCTTATTGGTTTTTAGGGCATCCGGTACGGTCATATAATTGATGGTTGCCAATGCTTCAATCGGCCTACCGGCGGCTATTGAACCGACAAAGGGTAAGCCTTGCTCAGAAATAGAATCATCATTCTGTGCCTGAGCGGTAAGGCGAACACCGCCTTGTTTATTGCCGGTAAAAGGCTCTACCAGACCTGCTTTAATCAAGGCCATGATGTGCTTGTACAGCGACCCGCGTGAGGCCATACCCAGCGCCGCACAAAGTTCATCCAGACTGGGCGGGCAAGCAAAACTTTCGGTGTTGTCGCGAAGAAAATTGAAAATTTCCCGTTGCCGCCGGGTTAATACACTCATGTGCTGTTGTCTCTCGATTCGCTTAAGTTTTTTGTAAGTTTAACAAAAATACACTGGAATGCAAGAAAAAGAGAACAAAAAGAAAACAATAAGTATTTTTCATGCCTTTTTTTCCAGATATTGCAAAATAAACTGCACGCTGCGATTGCCCCTGAACTCATTGATGTCCAGCTTGTAAGCCGCCTTGATCTGTCTCAGCCCCAGCCATTGCTCCGGCTGATCCATAAAAAAAGCGATGGCGTCGATCACCAAAACGCCGCCGGGTTTTCTCAATACCAACTTAAGATGTCGCTGGCCAACGATACGCGCCTGTATCACATCAAACACCCCGTCAAAAACCGGTTCGGGAAAGCTCTGTCCCCAGGTTGCCGCATTTTGTAATAAGTCGGCGAATTCAATCGTCATTTCCTGTTCGGTCAACTCGCCGTCGGACAGTATTTTTTGCTCCAGATCGACATTGGCCAATCGTTTGCCGACCATCTCATCAAAAGCCAGGGCAAAGGGGGGATAATCGTGCATGTTTAAACTTAAGCCCGCAGCCATCGCATGACCGCCGAATTTACTTAGCAATTTGGGGTGCATGGCGGAAATATCGCTGAGCACATCGCGTATATGCACACCGGGAATGGAACGCGCCGAGCCTTTTATTAAATCCTTGCCTGCCGGAGCAAAGGCAATCACCGGGCGATGCAAGCGGTCTTTAATACGCGACGCTAAAATCCCTATGACACCTTGATGCCAGTTGGCATCAAACAAACAAACGCCCGCCGGTAAATGCTGCACATCCAGCGCTTTCATTTCACTTAACAAGGCCATCGCCTCATGTTTCATAACGCCCTCGACTTCGCGCCGGTCGTTATTCAACTCATCCAGCTGTAGCGCCATGTCCTTTGCCAGTGCTGGATCATCGGTCAATAAGCAGTGTATCCCCAAGGACATATCATCCATACGCCCCGCCGCGTTCAACCTCGGGCCGAGTGAGAAACCCAAATCTGCGGCGACTATGCTTTGAGGATTTTTGCCCGACACCTCAATTAGCGCAGTTAAGCCCGGATGGCAACGTGCCGTGCGTATCCGCAATAGCCCCTGATGCACCAGTATCCGGTTGATTGGATCCAGCGCCACCACATCGGCCACCGTGCCCAAGGCGACATAATCCAGCAACTGGGCAAGGTTGGGTTCTTGGCGCTGATTTTTCTCAAACCAATTCTGTTCCCTTAACCGGCTTCTT
>PMJA01000153.1 GCA_003158415.1 Methylobacter sp. | reverse complement strand
TTTGTCGATTTATCCGGCAAAGCGGCGCAGTTGATGGGACAGTATTGCGACGAGGTGTTTTTTTGCAGCGCCGGATTAAAAATGCGGATGAAGTAATAACGCCAGCAACTCTTGAGTTTTTGCCCGCATCAAGACTTCATCGCCGCGTGATTCCACATTTAACCGCACCAGCGGCTCGGTATTGGAGCAGCGTAAATTAAAGCGCCAGTCTGCAAATTCCATGCTCAAGCCATCGGTAAAATCAAGCTTTTGCGCGGCTTGCTGATAATGCTCACGCACCAATTTAATGGCTGCCTCGGACTGGGCGATGGTGCGGTTAATTTCGCCGCTGGCGGGAAAAAACCGCATCCTCTGATCGACCAGTTGCGACAAGGTTTTACCGCTCTTACTGATTAATTCGATGACCAGCAACCAGGGTATCATACCGCTGTCGCAATAGGAAAAATCCCTGAAATAATGATGGGCGCTCATCTCGCCGCCATAAACCGCATCTTCCAAACGCATTCTTTCCTTGATAAAGGCGTGCCCGGTTTTGCTTTGCACGGCAACGCCTGACAAACTGTTGACGATGTCGATGGTATTCCAGGTCAAGCGGGGGTCATGGACTATTTTTGCGCCCGGATTTTGTTTAAGGAAAGCTTCGGCCAGTAGGCCGACGATGTAATAACCTTCGATAAAGCGGCCGGTTTCATCAAACAAAAAACAGCGGTCAAAATCGCCGTCCCAGGCGATACCCAGATCAGCTTGATGGGCTTTAATAGCCTCGATGGTGCTATCGCGGTTTTCCGGCAATAACGGGTTGGGTATCCCGTTGGGGAAATGGCCGTCCGGCTCATGGTGTATTTTAATAAATTCTACCGGTTGCGCCATGACTTTTTGTAATGCCGCCTCCAGATCGTCCACCACATGTCCTGCCGCTCCGTTGCCTGCGTTAACCACTATTTTCAAAGGTTTCAAGACCGAAGGATCAATATAACTCAGCAGATGCTTAGTATAATCGGCAGAGATTGAAATAACCTTGACAGTGCCGCGCTGCGCGACAGGCGCGGCGAAATCATTGGCTTCCGCCAACTGCTTGATGTCGTTTAAACCGGTATCGCCGCTGACCGGTTTGCTTTGTTCGCGCACCAGTTTCATGCCGTTATAATCTTTTGGGTTATGGCTGGCGGTCACCATAATGCCGCCGTCCATAGCCTGACCTGCATCCTGATAAGCAAAAGTGGCATAATAAACTTCTTCAGTGCCGCACAGGCCGATGTCGTAGACATCAACACCGGCGTCTTGTAAACCCTGAATGACAGCGGCAGCCATTTCGTCGCTGGACAGGCGTATATCCCGTCCTACTATCACCCGATCCGGTCGGATATGCTCCGCATAAGCCCGGCCTATACGATAGGCAATATCGGTATTCAGTTCATCGGGAATGCGTCCGCGTATATCGTAGGCTTTAAAGCAGCTTAATAATTGAGTCATGAGATTTTATAAAGTTGAAAGTGGCTGAAAATGTTGTGCGTGGTATTATGCCTCAAAGTCGATTCCAAATCGAACTACCAACATTCGCCTGAAGTGGCGCCAGCGGCGGTAAATCCCCTGGCCCCTGTTTGGTCTAACGTTAAGGTGCCGCATTGATCGGCGGCTTGCGCGCCCGTTGGCGTCGCCCACAGCGTATAGGTACTGGCGGTAGCCGCATTAATCGTCAAATTGTAGTAAGGGGTTCCTCCATCTACCGGGCTGGTGGCTGAAAAGATAGGTGAGGTTCCGGTATTTGCAGCGCCTACATAAGTAGTGTTCACCGTAAAATAGCGCTCCATCGCATTAGCAAAGCCCAATAACGCCCCTTGTGCATCGGCTCGACGTGATTTCATCACGCTAGCCTGATAACTGGGATAGGCGATGCCGACAAGAATACCAATAATTGCCACAACTATCATCAGTTCTATTAACGTAAAACCCGGTTGTGTTTGTTTCATCATGCTTCCCCTGCGTCACTGCGACTATTTATTTAAAAAAATAGCGGGCAATCGCTCATTGCCCGCCTATCCATCTATTGCAATTGGCGCCAGGACTGGCGACCGGAAACGCCGGGAGGAAGGGGGAGTTCAGCCCGATTATTTCCGGTGGAGCCGCTAAAATAGGCGTGAGCTGCCGTTGTCGATTCAATGATCGTCGGCGAACTAATAATGCCGATCCCCAAATCAATGCCCGAGGCAACTTGTGTAATGCCATTAATGACTACCCTATCATAACTATCAACCACGCCATTGCCGTTGGTACCAAAAGGCGGGGTGCTGGATGCGCCGCCGCTTAGCGCACTAACCGCCATAAAATGCGAGCTACCGCCAAAACTGCATTGATTAGGATTGGGAATCAGCGTGCTAAACAGCACAAAGCCCTGGCGAACAATAGGAAAGCTGATTACCCGCTCACCTTGCGCGACACCGGTTGAGCTAAGTAAATCTAATGCCCAACCCTTTTTTACGCTGCTAGCCGAGCAACCCGTGCTGGTGGCGGCGTAACACAGCGAATTTTGTGATACGACTACAATTGGATTGGTGGTTGCAGTGCCACCGACGGTAGTGGCTGTACCCTCATAAGTAATCGTTTGCGTTTGCAAGCTGGCTCGATCAGTGATTGCCGTTCCGTTGTCCCATAAGCCGTAAAAGGTTTGCACTTGCGGATTAGCGCCAACGCTGTTGTCGCCTGTTGCAAAATACTGGCCGGTGCCGAAATAAACCATAAAGCTCGTTTGATCCCCTACCGGACTAAGACCCACGTTAGGTTTACCGGTAATCGGTTGCCGATTCGCGGCGGTACAAGGCGCGGCTGCGCAAGCCACAAACAATGGGCCACTCGGAGTGGGATAGCTGCCGACAGTGCCGGACACATTAAATTTCCATAAATTGCCGTGTAAATCGCCTGCATAAACCGTGTCTACCATGAGATCGTTGTTGGTGTCGACGGCAACCGGCGATGACAACCCGTTAGCCGTACCCAGGCCGCTGGCGTCGGCGCTGACTGTATCGATTTTTTGCAGCACGGCGCCGGTTAGCGCATTAAGAATAAACAACACGGCATGCCCGTTATCGCTGTCATAGCCGTTGGCGACTATCACCGCCCAAGTTCCATCTTTCAGCCTGACCACTGACGGCTGCGCCAGGGTATAGCCCAAATCGACATCGTTGGCGTTGGAAAATTCCCACAATACGTTAGTGCCGTTAAACGAGGTGACAGGATCGGTGACATCCAGCGCAAACACCGCGCGGCCGCCCGCGCCGGTGACTCCCGCCAGCAAGGTATGCCAGGCCGACCCATAATATACATCGCCCACACCGGATACGCCATCGACATAATACTGATGAACGTAACTGGGCGAGGTCAGCGCATTCAACTTGGGAAACAAGGCATTCGGAAGGTAGGCGAAGACTTCCGTTCCGCTTGTAGCATCAAAACCATGCAGCATGCCGTCGTTAGCCCCGGCATAAAGCATGGCGTGTCGGCTGGCCTTGGTATTGTTAACAAACGTACTATAACCGCCTATGTTGGTCAATGCACTGTAACCATAATCTTGACTGCCCACATAGACCGGAGCGGAATTAATGATGTCGCCCAGAAGGTCGGTTCTGTTTCTAAAAATGCCGCCCGCACTTTGTTCATGACTCTGATCGCCGCGCAACCAATTAACACGCAAAGCCCCATTGCCATCGCTGTAGCCTGATAATGTGTTTAGATAATGCTGTTGCGAAAACGGCAAAGGAGCGGGACTATCGGTATCCTCGCCCAGATTGTTCCACAGAAAAGATACCCCCTGCGAGCCGGGGGAAGCATCCGGATTATAAGTAACCAAGCAAAAGTTATCAGGAATTTCATATCA
>PMJA01000187.1:1256-5321 GCA_003158415.1 Methylobacter sp. | reverse complement strand
GGCAACGGCGAATTTGGCTATATCGATGCCATGCAAGGCAATCCGCTCACTGTGAACGCAGCAGTCGGCAATCTTCCTGCTGTAATAACCTTCACCGCAACCCAGATCCAGAAAACTCAGATCTTGACCTTTTGTGTTGATTGCATCGATCATCATCGCCACGGCTTTGGCCATAGGCTCATAAAATCCGGCTTCCAAAAATTCACGCCGGGCGGTTATCATAAGCTTGTTGTCGCCCGGCTCTTTGGAATGTTTATACTGCACCGGCAGCAGATTCAAATAACCTTCTTTGGCCACATCGTAGCTGTGTTGATTCCGGCAGACATAACGATTATCGGATGGATACCGCTGTAACGGATCGCCGCAAACCGGGCATATATACAGGCTATTCGGGTCTTCAATGGATGATTGCACAGGGAAATGATTGTAGTAATTGTTAAATAAAGATTCATTGAAGGGTAAGAAATTATATTTCTTCGTGCCCTTCGTGCCCTTCGTNNTTCAATAGCGGCCAGTATGCAGATTACTGCAGCCCATCGAAACGGCCATGTCGGGCCGCCGAAAAACAACACATATAAGGACAAGCCCATCGCGGCGGCGGCGATTTTTACGCCCCAGGTGTGATAGCTGGTAAAACGTCCGAATTTGCTAAAGCCCGCTAAGGCCGGCAATAAACAACTGGCGACTATCAAGCCGACAAAAACCAGTTCTCGGCGTACGACATCCGGCCATAGCCACCAGCCACCGACAGCAATGGTCAAATAAGTGATGACATCGGCCCAACTGTCCAACGTGGCGCCAAACTGNNGAAACCTGACCGGTTAAGCGGGCGGCCAATCCGTCCAATAAATCAGTCAAAAACGCGAGCGCCAATAGCCCCATAAAAGCAATGCCGTGATGATGCCACGCCAGCCATAACAAGCCGGGCGCGGCTATAAACCGGAATCCTGTCAGCAGATTGGGCAGGGTTACGCGGGACTGTTCAGCGTGCTGTTGGCTGTTCATAAGGTAAATGAGGCGACCAGCGGCGCATGGTCTGACAACATGGGCCAAGGCGTATGAGTCAGCCGGTCACAGGACACCGGGGTCAGGCCGCGATAATAAATTCTGTCCATCTGCAAAAAAGGCATCCAGGCGGGAAAGGTGCGCGCATAGCGGCCGTGGGTTTGCCGAAAAACTTCCTGCAAATTCAGATGATTAAGGAACAGTCGCCCGGCTTGCCCCAGCCAGTCGTTAAAATCACCGGCGACAATCAAAGGCGCATCATGCGGCACATGGCTGTCGATACGCTCACACAATTTGACTATTTGCCCACGACGTTCCTTGCCCATCAAGCCGAAATGTATGCAAACGATATGCACATCCCGGTCGCTGTGAGGCATGCGGATAACGCCATGCAGAAGACTGCGACTGGCCCAGGAAAAGGGTGACACATTGATGTTTTCCCAGCTTTCAATCGGGTATTTGCTTAAAATGGCATTGCCGTGATGACCGGCATTATAAATTGCATTTTCCCCATAAGCGAAAAACGGCCAGACGCCGTCAGCGATAAACTCACTCTGTGACTGCTCCGGCCAGTCTGCCACTTTTTTTTCATGGCGCTGATGCTCGCCTTGCATTTCCTGTAAAAACAGCAGATCGGCATCAGCCGCTATCAAGGCTTCCCGAATCTGATGCAATACAAAGCGCTGGTTGCTCGCGTTAAAGCCTTTATGGATGTTGTAGGTTAATACCCGTAATCCTTGTTGTTTCATAGCTACCCAGTCCGTCTGTTATTTGTAAGTCTTGCGTTAATAAGGCCGGTTTCGAATATGCAAGCGGTAAAGCACCGGAGAAACAAATTCCTCCATTAGGAAAAAGCCCGCGACTATCAGTGTAATATCCATAAAGTTCAGCGCCAGCGGCTCTGTTAACAGGCATAATGGCAACAAGGATTCCGGCACGGTATCAAGACCTCTCGCTCTGCTGCTTTCAACCTTCCCCACCCGACGTTTGACGAAGCTCGCCAATATATCCCCGGTCATGCTCAGCATACCGAACCATACACCTATTAACGGATGTATTCCAAATAATTGTGCCATCGCCGTGGTAAAAAAAACCGACGAAAACAAGCCGCGCCAGGTTTTGCTGTCGCCAAATAAACGATGACCATCACTTAAGTTAAGTCCGTTATCTATCGGCCTAGCCCAGCGATCACCCAGCACTTTGCCGACAATAACCGGTGCGCCATTGGCAACAACAAGCAATATCAAGGCCTGAAACAGGCAATACCCGCAAAACGACATCCCCGGTTTAGCTCCTCTTGTAAAGTAACCTGAAAATTTCAGTGCCGCTATGGTAACGGTGATTGCCAACTAGCGCCAATGTTAGAATACAGCCTTGAATATAATAGTCTTCTAATATAAACTCAAGCTTCGTCCTGCCATTATAAAAATTCGCATTACTAACAAGGGCGATTCTATCTGAGGAGGAATTATGTCTAATCTTAAAAGTTATTCCCGTCGTCGTTTCCTGGCCCAATCCGGCTTAGGTTTGATTGCTTTTGCCGGTATGCCCGGTTTTTTGCGCGCCATGGAAGGTATGCAGGCCATGCCGAAACTGACGCCTAACAAAGCTAATCCAAATTTTAAACCGGATGTCGAATTTGATCTGTTTTGCCGACCCGGCGCGGTGTCCATTTTGCCGGGCCAACAAACGCAGGTGCAACAATATGCCGCGCTGTTAAAAAAAGGCCCTAAAGAAACGCTAATAGATATACCCGGTTCCTATTTGGGGCCGTTAATCCATTTACAAAAAGGCCAGAAAGTGCGCATTAATCTGCACAATAAACTGACTGAACCCACCGTCGCACACTGGCACGGCATGCATGTCCCCGCCAATATGGACGGACACCCCATGTACGCGATCGATCCGGGCGCAAGCTTAGTCTATGAGTTTGAAGTGCTTAATCGGGCGGGCATGAATATTTACCATCCGCATCCGCATGAAGCCACGGCCAAACAAGTTTATCACGGTCTTGCCGGGGCCTTGTTCGTTCATGATGAAGAAGAGGCAAAGCTGGAATTGCCGGGCGGCGAGTTCGAAATTCCTATCGTTATACAAGACCGTCTGTTCGACGAACACAATCAACTCATTTATGTACGCAACATGCACGACCGCATGACCGGTTTTTATGGCGATCATATATTAGTCAACGGTCGCCCGAATTTTCAGATTGATGTCGCTAGCCGCGCCTATCGCTTAAGGGTTTTAAACGGCTCAAATGCACGCATATACAAACTGGGTTGGGATGACGGTACGCCGATCACGGTCATCGGCGTCGATGGCGGTTTGCTGGAACAGCCTGAAGTCAAACCTTACGTCATGCTAGCGCCCGGCGAACGCCTAGATGTTTGGGCGGACTTTAGCGGTCGTAACGAGGGTTCCCAGTTAGTGATGCGCAGCCTGCCGTTTTCGGGCGTATTGCCGAAAATGGCCGAGCGCATGGGCGGTATGATGCATGCCAACAGCTTGCCGGTCGGCAGCGATTACCCGATTTTTACGGCGCGCGTCACCAAAAAAGTGAGTGACAGCCCTAAATTACCCTCGCAATTATCAAAAATCAACCGGTATCAGATCAGTGATACCGCGAATCCTGATAAACCCGTTCCCATCGGTATTTCCGAAGGCCCGATGGCCATGCTGCTTAATAGCCGCCCTTATGCGTACAACGATGTTCAGGATTTTGAACGCATCAAGGTAAACACCATCCAACTTATGGAAATTTTCCATGCGCATGGCGGTGGCGGGGGGCATGGCAAGGAATCGGCACCGGCAACCGGAGAGCATGGCGCGNNATGGGCATGATGATGTCCATGGCGCATCCGATACACTTGCACGGACAACAGTTTCAAATTGTCAGCCGCAGCATCAGCGCCGATAAAGAGGCGGACTATGCTACAGTCCGCGACGGCTTTATCGAAAGTGGACTGAAAGATGTGGTATTGGTGATGCCCGGCGAGAAAGTTCGCATCATCAAACCCTTCCAGGATTTTAAAGGCCTGTTTATGTACCATTGCCACAATC
>PMJA01000187.1:0-1214 GCA_003158415.1 Methylobacter sp. | reverse complement strand
GGGAGAGGGGATTTTGTGTCGCCTTACCAACTGCTGTTTAGTGTCTTCAGGTAATTATTCGGTTCGTGTGCAATGACAAATACCTCGTTGGTCAACGGTGCCACACCTTATTTTATTACTAATAAATCTCTAGCCTGCCCGGTCAGCCTTGAATACATCCCCCCCGCCTCAATGAGGCCTTTATCAATTAGTATTATCAATAACCTAACGCTGATGTTGAGTTTATTTTTGAGTTCATTATTATTAATCCACCCTCCTGTCCGCGATTCCTGCATGTTGTTAATTGCCGATAGTATTTCTTGAATCTCTTGATTAGCAAACATTAACTGTGCCCCGTTTCATAAAAACCTCCATCCCGCATTAACGGGATTCTTTAAATGTTAATCCGACGAAATGATGCCTAATGCACTACACGATCATTTCTTCCAGTGCTGACCAAAACGGCCATGATGCTCAAACTTGAAGCCTTTGTCGAAGGTTTGCCGTTGCTCAGGAGACAGTGTGGCATAAAAAGTCTTTGTGGCGGCGAGGCGAACTTCCTGCTTAGCAACATGTTCTTTGGAAAATGCCAGCATCTTTTCCATGCGATCAAGCGCAGGCAAACTAGCCCACGACTCGACATTCTCGCGTTGCTCCTTCCAGTTCTTACGATCTACCTTGATCTTGCCGACCCACTCAGTCCAGGCCGCTTCTTGACTCGCATTGAGCTTGAGATCGGCTTTAAGTGCCTCCAGGCGCTTTTCCTTTCCGTCCTCGCGATCACATTTTTTCGGCTCTTCGCTGACGGGTTTTTGGTTAACATTGGTAGCGGTATTCGCTGGCTCAGCCAGCACGCTTCGACCGACCAATAGACCTGAAATGGCAAGCGTAAGGACGGCGATTTTAGTGGTGTGTTTCATGATTAGTTCCTTAAAATAACGGTTTCAACGAAAAATATCAGGGACGACATCGCCTCCTGATCTTGATACTTACTTTAACGAGGAAAAACGCAAGCAATTTGAAGGGAATGTGCAAATAATGTGGAAACTTTAATCAAGAACTTTGTCCTGCGGATCATAACGATAACCGGCGCCATACACTGAGTGAATGAGTTCCTGGTTCGGCAATAATTCGCCCAGCTTTTTTCTCAGTTTTTTAATATGGCTATCGATGGTTCGATCAGAGACTATACGTTGATCCTGATATATCAGATCCATTAGTTTTGAACGGGAAAA
>PMJA01000372.1 GCA_003158415.1 Methylobacter sp. | reverse complement strand
TATGTTTATAACTACCATCTCCCTAAGCAGTTCGCTGAGCGGAGTGGTAGCGATTTTCTGGCTTCGACTCCACTCAGCCAGCGGTTTATCTTGCCAGGCGACGCTTGACTGTGGGCAGTGAGCCAGAACCGGGGAGAATCGGTTGTCTTCGCCCCGTTTATTCTTTGGTAAGCGGTAACAATGGAATAGCGTAACTGGCGATAATGGCCTGTATTTTATCTGCGTTAGCCGCAATCAGCTTGTCCAGCGCCGCTTTTCTGGCCTTATCGCCATTGCGTACGCCCATCGCCATGGCAAAATCGAATTTTATCCCCGGTGTTGGTTTCATCGGTATTTGGGTATAGCTGTTCTTTGGGCTTTGCGCCACTACATAAGCCGCCATCGGCCCCCACAAAATCACCATATCAATTTTTTTAGCCTTAAGATCCCTGGCCATCTCCATAGCCACATTATTTTCACTATCACCGGACATGGATTGATAAGGAATGCCCTGATCGAGCAAACCGTTTTGCTGTAACCAGGTCGTGCCGGGGCCGCGATCGAACATGGCGATCTTCAAGGCTTCCTGCCGTTGCAACGGCAGTCCGGATAATTGGGCGGCATCCTTAATGTCATCCCAGCCGCGCCCTTTTGCAATCAACAGCACATACATTGATTTATAGTAGGGCGCTGTAGTTAAGGCCAAATCATAGCCCGCCGGAACGCCCATAACGATGTCGCATTTAAATTGGTCGCTATCCACATCCCTCTCGTTAACCGGCGCGGTTAAGGTGTTGCGTATAAAACCGATACGCTGGGCAAACCAGGTATACTCCACTTTTTGCCCCAGCTCCTTAGCAAATAATTCGGCGATTTTGTTTTCAAAACCGTCTTTATTTTTTGTTGAATACGGCGGGTTTAGCGGATCGGCGCACACTTTAAACTTTTCTTCTGCGACAGCCGGCACGATCATCGCCGCTAAACATAATCCTGCGAGTATTTTGGTGACGCTCATGTTGTTTCCTTAGTGTTAGTGACCAGACCCGATAACTCGTGCCTGTAGTTTTATTTCAGCGCTACATGGTCTTGATTATATCATATTGCATAACACTCAAAAACCGTAGAACGGTTTCCTTGGCGCTACCTGATGCCGCTAAAACCGCTCCCGCAAAAATATAACTGCTTAAGTCGTTTTATTTTCCTGCTTAAGCGCTATGATAGGCTTAATTTTTAACCTGCTGTCTGTTAACGAGGTGACTCATGTCCGCCGTATTGACCCACACGCATTATACCGCCGAAGAATACCTAACATTGGAACGGTGCGCATCTTATAAAAGCGAATTCCATGATGGTCAAATCTATGCCATGACCGGCGCAAGCCGGAAGCATAATCTGATAACATTAAATATTGCACGAGAATTAGGTATACAGCTCAAAAAACGCCCCTGCGAAGCCTATATTAATGATATGCGCGTCAAGGCAGCCAAAGCGCGTAGCTACCATTACCCCGACATCGCTGTGGTATGCGCCCCCCCGCAATTTGAAGATGCATATATAGATACCTTACTCAACCCTACCCTGCTGATTGAAGTGCTGTCGCCGTCCACCGAGGCATTCGACCGGGGCGGGAAGTTCGCCCATTACCGTAAAATCGGGTCACTGCAAGAATACCTGTTGGTGGCGCAAGATCAGGCGAGCATCGAACGCTATGCAAGGCTAGGCGATGTTTGGATATTATCGGAAGCGGTAGGGTTTGAGGCATCCCTATCGTTGGACAGCATAGACTGCACACTCAGCCTGCGCGAGGTTTACGACAAAGTGCTGGATGATGCCGATGAATTTGGCCATGAGGAATAAGTTAAGCCGTTCGCTGAGCGGAGTCGAAGCGATTTTGTTGGCTTCGGCTCCGCTCAGCCAACGGCTCCGCTCAGCCAGCGGCTTAACTTTCCAGTATTACCCCCTATTTCAGCAATAAAAAACCATGAAATTGAATCTCGAAAAAATAAAGGATTACAGTGTACTATTTATTCAGGAAGAAAGAATAGACGCTCATAATTCCGGCGAATTAAAAGACTCTATTTTGCATCTGATTGAACAAGGCGAAGTTAATATAATTGTCCAACTGGAAAGTGTAAGATTCATTGATAGTTCCGGTTTAGGCGCATTATTGTCGGGCTATAAAAATGCGGCGGCTAAATCCGGCAAATTAGCCCTGGCGTGTTGTCGTCCACAAGTATTGTCGATGTTTGAGTTAACCCGGTTAAACAGGGTGTTTGAAATTTATACCGATTTAAATGAAGCTTTTGAAAACGAAGCCTAGAGGTTGTGTATGTGTAATTCGGTTCTTCAGGTAGATGTCATCATTCCGACACAGACCAAATATCTGGATTTGATCGGCAGTATTGGCGAGCAAATAGCAAAACAACTTGATGATTTTTCCGGTGATAGGGAGGCTTTGGCTTATCATTTAAATCTGGTGCTGACGGAAGCGACGTCGAACGCCATCAAACATGCCACTCATGATCCCAAAGATACCGTCAGGATAACCCTGCATATTCAGGATAATGAACTGAATATTAAGGTTTATGACCATGGACAAGGCTTTGATCTTGAAGCCGTGCCATGCCCGGATCTTGACCAGCCCAAAGAATGCGGCATGGGCCTGTTTTTCATTCGAACGTTGATGGATACGGTCACTTACACCAAACAAAAAGACGGCAATGTGCTGGAAATTATTAAATACCTTTAGCTGATTCCTATAAAAAACTTTTGAACGACATTAAGCGGGTGGATAAATGGATCTGCAATCGACTCAACCTACCCAATCCTGGGCAACTGCATTGCGAAAACTGGCCGAGCGGGCATTAGGCAAGGAATGCGGCACACCGTTGTGGCAAAAATATCAATCCGCTTTCCCGCCCGGTTATCAAGCGCTGGTGTCGCCGCGTTATGCCTTAAAAGACCTGCTGCATCTTGAGCGGCTGACTGGCCCAAAACATCAAGACATCAGCCTGCTTAAGCCTTATCAGAACATGGCCCATTATCGGCTGCACTTTTACAGCCAACAGGAACGTTTTCTGGATGGCTATATTCCGGTGCTGGAAAATCTACACTTAAGGGTCATGGATCAGGTGCAGTTTCCTGTAACCGTTAATGGCAGTACACACTTTATCAGAAGTTTTACCATTAAGACCGCAACCAACATAAGCGCACCATTAAGCCGGGTAAAAAGCCAGTTGCTGAAAACCATTCAAGTCATACTTGATGGCAAATGTGATAATGATGCGCTTAACAAACTACTGGTTTTAACCGGCATGAGCTGGCAGGAAATTGATGTACTGCGGGCTTATCTGAATTATTATTTGCAACTGGGACATAGCACCACCCGCGCCACCGTCCATCATGCCCTCATCAACAACCCGCGCGTTGCGCTGTGCCTGTTTAATTATTTTGAAGCCCGCTTTCGGCCTGATCCTGATTGGGATGATCCTGTCATCAGGGAAGAACAGGCGTTATTTCCCTTGCGCCTGCAATTGCTGGACAGCATGGCATCGGTTTTGGATATTAATCACGACAGGATTTTACGCACCCTGTTTAATCTGATTGATGCAACCATGCGCAGTAACTTTCATCTGCGGCGTGATATGGCAGATTATTTCATTGCTTTTAAAATTAACAGCCTGGGCATTATCGATATGCCTGCACCCAGGCCGCAAAACGAAATTTATGTCCATGCCGTTGATATGGAAGGCATACATTTACGTAGCGGGAAGATTTCCCGTGGCGGTATCCGCTGGTCTGATCGGCCTGATGATTTT
>PMJA01000300.1 GCA_003158415.1 Methylobacter sp. | reverse complement strand
ATAATGCTTAGTCTAATTGGCGTATCTTTGGTAAAGCTATCGTAAAATACAGGGTCACCAGGCCCAATAGGGCAGCAAAGCCGCCAATGACCCATTGCACCGGTATTATTTCAGCCAGCACGCCGGCGAAGAATGTACACAAGCTCATAAAACCCCATTGCATCATCATAATGCTCATAACACGCCCCATATAAGCTGGTTCTGTATAGGATTGGGCCATGGCGCCTCCCACTGTCCCCCTCAGGGTTTGTCCGACGCCAATAAAGATCATGCAGATCAAAGATAGAGCCCACAAGCGCGAAAAAGCAAAAACAATCAGGGCTATTGATAATATAATGCCGCTGATTAGCATTAATAACCCTCTTTTTTTATTGGGCAATGAAGCCAGAGCTATCGAGCTTACCAGGGCTCCTACTCCACAGACGCTTAGCAGAAAGCCCATCCCTTTGGCTCCTACTTTTAGGATATCATCAACATAAATGGGCAGTAATTGCTGATAGGGCATGGCTAATACCACCGCCAGCATCGTAAAGAGCAGGATATAAAGAATAGCGCGATCTTTCAATATGTACTTAAAGCCGGTTTTAATCTCGTTCACTATCGAATTGCTGCGGTTACCCAGCGGACTGGTGTGCGGGATGAAGAAAATCATAATCGCGCCATAGACGTTAAGTGCTGCCATCGTGAAGTAGACAAAGGCAAAACCCACTCCGTCGATAAGGAAACCGGCGGCAGCCGGTCCGATCAAGCTTAGCACGTTCATTCCCATCATATTTAAGGCTACAGCGTTCATAGTATGTTCACGCTTAACCAGTTCAGGAATGATCGCCTGGCGGGCGGGTAGCATTGCCCCCGAAATGATCCCGGTAAAGAATGATGAACCTGCCAAAATTAACCAGGAGCCTTCTCGTTCTTTACTCAATACTCCAAATACAATACATAACCCTACTGTCAGGGGTACCAGTGCTGAGGCTATCAAGCCGAACATTACGATGCGTTTTTTTTGAATTCGGTCGGCAAATGCCCCGCCGAACAAAGACATGATAATCATGGGGACGCCGTAGGCTAATGATGTTGTGCCTAACAAAGCGGATGACCCTGTCAATCGATAGACCAATAGCGGACTGGTAGCCGTAGACATGCTCATGGAGGCAAATTGGCCCAACACGGCCAGGAAGTAGATACGGAAGGCAGGTATTCGTAATGAACTTAGTGTCCTCAGTCCGAAGGCTGCGATTTGGTTTTTGGGTGGAGGCGAATTCAAAAATGAAATCCTTCATCCCTGGATAAGGGATTTATATTTGACTATTACAATTAAATTAATGATTCAAAGGTTTGTTAATCAGTTTACACTATCCGGAGGGATAATTCGAGGAGAAACCTGGAAGGTGATGTAGACATCCAATATCTAAATACAAAGCCCGTTTTCAAGATTAACTCGAAAACGGGCCCTTTGGATGGTTTAGGGGGATTATTTCAAGACTATTTTGCGGCTGGTTTAGTCCACTTCTCGGCTAATTCAGTAGCGACCGGGATTTTAATCTTTTCTCCTTTGTAGGCTTTGTACATCAAAATAATCCACAGGATAAAGGCCAGAACTCCAAGCAGTGAGGTTAAAATCCACCCCAGGATCGGGATCCAACCGAATATTATGCCAACCAGCGTGATGCCTCCGAAGATTACCATGGACTGCATCGCATGAAATCTTACTTGCATGTTGTCTTTTTCTAAAACATAAAAGATGATACCGGTTATCCATACCCCCAGGTAGCACAGCAGCCCGGCTGTATTAGGTTCCAATCCCATACTGGTCCGGGTTGAATTATTCTGACTCACAATCGCCTCCTTATATCCCTGCGCTTATTCGATAATCTTGAAGTTGATATTTACATTATGCTTTGTTTTTCCGGTTTTATGTAGATTCTGCTGGTTTCCTCATCTGGTATTGTGATAATACCCATATTGTTTGGTCGTTAAAGCCGTTGTTGAAAGAAGTCCTTTGGATTAAATTTGAGACGAACGGCAGTTAGTCGTATCTAAGATAGAGGTGAGCGCCATGATAATCAGTCATACCGCTATCGACCGCCTGTTGGAGGAGATGCAGAGCAAAGGGTTAGCTTCAACCGGCAACCAATGGCTGGAGATTGCTGTCCGCCAGAAAAATCCTGCTTTAACCGTTGGAGTGGCCGCTACGAGGCTGCTTTGCTACGATCGTTTGGATCGCCGGCTTTCCCTGGTATCAAAATGCAACTGATAACCTGAATCACCATTAGGCATACCCCAGTATTTGGCCTATAATGAGCTTGTAAGTGGTTGGAGTGAAAGGAGAAAAATGGACCAGCTGCAAATAGAGCTTAAATACCGTTGGTATCCGGTATATCTGCGTGAAAAAGTCGAATATCTTTTTCCTATGGCGATCAGTCCGCATATGCGCCTGCTTTACAAAGGCCCCGCAGTATTCAAATGGGAAGTTTTTCAGAAGATCGCCGGTGATAAAAAGATCGTCTACATCGGTCGCTCGAAATGTGTGAGCAGACGCTATGCAGAACACCTTAGACGGAACAAGAAAGACTTTAACGAGGCGTTTTTCCTTCCAGTTCCGGAAGCTGAGTGCGACATGATCGAAACAGAACTAATCAAACTGTACAAACCCATTTATAATCGGACGCACAATCGATCTGGCGAGTAGTGATGAATATTTCCCAGGAAATATGAACCGCTCTAACCCTAAAGGATAGGTGCGCCAGCCGACCACAAAGTAGATACCTAAGCCGGCTTAACGCCGCGCGATCTGCTTACTGTCGCGGCTCGTTCGCGCTGGCGATTTTATTCAACCCAGCCCAGGAAATATCCGCAAAGAGCTGCCGCCAGGCAAACAGCAAAAGAAAGCGGGAACTGTAACCCAGGAAACGATATGAGCATGAGACGATGCGATATCTGTGGTGAACACCGCGACGGTCGCAGTCTGCGAGGGTCCATTATCCTCGATCTAGACACGCGGCGCGGTCTCGTGGCGTCAGGCATCTTGCCACCTACTACAGCGCTGCGCCATGACTGCACGGATACCCTCTATATCTGCGTCGACTGCCGACAAAACTTGAGCGAAATATGCGAGCATGTAGAGGCGAAAAACCATGAAGGTCGCAGCGTCA